>JAJOKK010000071.1 GCA_021129875.1 Candidatus Bipolaricaulota bacterium | reverse complement strand
GCCGTGAAGACGAGGTGAGCCACAGAGAACATTCCTAGCGGGAGGTCCAAAACCTGCTGCTGCTGTTCTCTCATCTTTCCCATTCTCCGCTTGCGTTTTGGACAGCGAAACCCCGTGCGTCGTCCAGCTGGTTTGAGATGGACTCGAGCTGTATCGTCGTTCAAACCGACCTCTGTTCTGCTTACAACCCAGCTGCCAAACTTGTAGAATGAGACCAGGGAGACGGTTGCCGACATAGGTACCTCCTCGGCAGTGTCTTTGAAGCTCTTAATACCACAAGGACTCCTATGCCGCAACCTCTCCCCGATCAGCCAACTTGCGGAAGACCGATCTGTTCGATGTGACGGACAGCTATCTTGAGTAGCTGCGTGCTACTCCTGAGGTGAGCAGCAAAGAGGAGAAACAGGTCAAGAAGGCCATTGGACGACTCAGTAACCTGACCGGCTTCATTCTTACTTTGATGCCCATTTCCTGGGATGAGGGCCGAGCCGAGCTTGAGGAATTCTGAGGGTCTTCTTGCCGACCGGCAGAAGTACGTCTACTCCTAGTCATTCTAATTTTAGCCGGCTGGTTCATATTGTGCACTTTCAGTGGACTCGCCCACTTTATGGATGGGAGGCTTCGCTTGCGAAATGAGTGCCTCGATAATCTCCCGCGCTCTGCTCACCGCTTCTTGGGGGCTCAGCCGGGTCGAGACAGCGTTCTCCACCATCAGCTGAAACTGCTCTGAAACGCGGTCGTACTCAGGTATATCGAGTCGCGCCTGAGCGCTGTGGATAAGTTTGGAGACCCGACGCGAGAACCAACCCTCTTGCTCGTCCAGTGCGGCAACCACGGAGATTCGTGTCGGGCTCCGTCCGGTCCTGGTGCAGAACTCCCGCATTAACGAAGGGCTTGCCACCCGCTTCAGGACCTCAAAGGCAAGCTTTTCATCCCGTGTTTGCCGGAAGATCACATAGACCATCCCCCCGGCGACCGTTGCTTTCTCCCCGCCGGGACCGGCCGGTATTGAGATACAGCCCACCTTCTCGCGGAAGGCAGCGTCATTCCATCCAGAGATCTCCTGAATCAAGGGTTTTTCGTAGCTCCCCCCAGCGGACAACGCCGCGTTCCCCTCGGCGAATAGCCGCGCCGGCTTATCCCAATCGAACGAGACGACATCGGGAGATGCCAGACGGTACCGATGGACCAGGTCGACGAGAAAGCTCAACGCGCTAACTGCCCGCCCATCGAGGGCGACTTTCCCATGCGCAAACAGTCCTCCCCCTGTTGACCAAAGGAAGGGGAGTAGTTGATAGGTGGTCGTCTCTCCGGCCTGCCTGCCGCCGGCAAACGCCAGAGGGAACCGCACAAACCGTTTGAAGTGCTCTGCCGCCAGCACCAGTTCATCCCACCTCTGCGGGGGAAGCAGTCCCTCCGCAGCGA
Organism: Candidatus Bipolaricaulota bacterium; assembly: GCA_021129875.1. Lineage (GTDB taxonomy): Bacteria > Bipolaricaulota > Bipolaricaulia > UBA7950 > UBA9294 > JAJOKK01. The sequence goes on along the minus strand of JAJOKK010000071.1, from coordinate 5,379 downwards.
ACCAGTCCTTCCGGTACCAGATCACCGAGACGTTCGCTTCCGGCTGCACCCCGTAGAGAGACGGGGTCGATCGATCGACAAACGCGGGGAATAGGTCTGCCTTGAACGCGTTCACCCACTCGGGATCGATCCAGTCCAGCCGCTTCAGGAAGTGCAGGTTGGCGAACTCGGCGACCCATGCCCAGTCGATCAGGGCAAGATCTGGAGCATCGCCGCGCCCTACGGCGGAGAGGATCTTCGCGTGAAGCTGCGGCCGCCCAAGGGTCTCCACCTTCAGGGCGACATCTTCGCCTTGTCTATCTTTGCTATATAGTTTAACAGCCTTTCTTAATGGCGGTATCCATTGATCCTCGGAGACCATCACCCGCAAGCGTTTCCTCTCCACCGGCAGTACGTGGTTGACGAATGTCCCACTCCCTTGCTGGCGATAGAGGAGCCCCTCATTGACCAGCTCGGCAAGCGCCTGGCGGACAGGGGCACGGCTGATCGCGTACTCCTCGCACAGCTCATATTCGGTTGGGAGGCGATCACCAGGCTTGAACTCCCCTTCCCCGATCTGCCCCTTGATGATCTCCTTCAACTGGCGATAGATCGGTAGAGAGGTTCCCTTAGCAATCTTATTCTCGATATTTCTCACCCAGCTCACCCCCTCGTTCCATGATTCGGCCCGTTCAATCCAGTGTAAGTTTTACCACACGATAACCGCAAATACTAGGCTGATGAGCGATCTCACGGCAGGCGGAGCCACCTCTCCATATATCATTCGACGGTAAGCATTCAGCAAACCCATACTGCCTGAAATGTGGCAAAAATCGTCTGCCTGCGCCGGCTTCTGTAACGGCTTCAGCCTGCCGGGTTACCGGCCGCTGAATTGGCAGCACCCCCATTTTACAGTACACTTCCCTCACGGTATTCCTATGGCAGGAGTTATTAACGAATCTTCGTGACGGCTAGGGAGGAACTATGAAGTCAGAGGCAAAAGTATCGATTGCTATGACTAAGAAGGAGATTATCGAAGAGTATAACCGTCTGCTGGACGCATTCAACGAGGAGGCGACTGCGAGGAAGGAGGCCGACAGTCGGCTCGGCGAACTTGAAAAGAAGCAGGATCGCGAGGCACTCGATGTCGGGCTACAAGCGACGGTGGGATCCATCCTTGAGGGAGCAGGTCGATTGAGAGCCCTGATGGGATCGACCTTAAACGAGCTCGGCGACAAGATGACCGAACAGGCGGAGCGCCTTGAGATGCTGAACAGAGCGGTAACGCTACAGGAAGCGCGACTTAAGGACCTACATGAGATCGAGTATGCGGCTGACACGATGGGAAGACTCGCCGCGGCCTACGTTGAAGAGAGGAACCGGATTGAGACTGAACACGCCTTTCGCGTAGGCGAGCTCGAACGAGGCTGCTCCCAAAAGACAGAGGAAATGGAGATGGCCTTCAGTACCCGGCAGGCGGAGCTTGAACAGGAGACGGAAGAGGCGCGGGCCCGCTGGGATGCGGAGGAAGAGGAGACGGAAAAGAGACGGGAGAGAGAGCAGGCAGAGTACGAGTATGAACGGGACAGAAGCAGACGTCTTGATGAGGATGCATACGCGGAGAAGACGGCCGCACTGAAGAAAGATCTGCGGTCCCTGAGAGCGGAGGCCGAACAGGCGGTCTCAGAGAGGGAAGCGACAATTCAGGCAAAGGAGGAGGAATTCCAGCGAATGGCCGCCGAGATCGACGGGTTCTCCGAAAAGCTGGAAACCGCCGTGTTGGAAGCGCGGGAGGAGGCGATAACCGCCTTAAGAATAAAGATGGATCATCAGGCCTCCTTGGCCGACGTTGAACGGGAGTGGGAGCGCAAGTCTCTGGAGCAGACGATCGCTCACCTCCAGGAGGTCAACGAGTCGCTGGAGGGTAAGCTCCATGGGCTCACCGCCGAGCTCGGCGACACGCGCAAGCAGGTCAATGTAATCGCGGAGAAGGCGATCGAAGGGGCATCCATCACCAAGGCGTTCGAATCCGTAAACCAGATCGCCCTCGAACAGGCGCGAAAACCTGTGAAATCGCCCAAGGAGTAGACGACAGTGAGCATAAGATAGTAGTGTGCTGCGACCGAGCATCTCTCACTGCATACCCGATTGAGTAATTTGCGATGAGTGCGTGATTAGCAACGGTGGGTCGGCTGCGGCATGTTGGACTCCGAGCACCTTGCACTGCTTCACTCCGAACCCGGGCTTTCAGGTGCCTTTATAGAATTTAAAAACATCACACACAGGTTTTTCCAGTCTAAGAAGACGGATGAATCAGCCGGTATGCTTCATTGCGGGGGATGCCGAGCGTGTGGACCATGATCCTGATGGCTGCCTTGTTTGTGACGCCCTCTTCTTTAAGCAGCTCGGCGAGCTTGATTGCCGATGCACTATCCCAGGATGAGCCCGTTTCTTCTCCTCGTTCGATCAGAAGGACGAATTCGCCCTTGATCCGATCCCGCTCTTTTAAGATCGCCAGGATCTCCGACGGCATGCCACGGAGGAACTCTTCGTGCACCTTGGTCAGCTCGCGGGCGAGGACGATCGATCGCAAGGGGAGGATCTCGACGAGCGTATTCATGGTGACGAGGAGGCGATGGGGCGACTCGTACAGGATGACCGTCCGTTCTTCCGTGCGAATCTTTTCCAGGAGAGCGCGACGTTCGCCGTCCTTGCGGGGGACGGCCCCGGCAAAGACGAACCGGTCAGCGGGGAGACCGGAGGCGACCAAAGCGGTGATCGCCGCGGTCGGACCGGGGATCGGAACGACGGTTACCCCGGCGGCGATCGCCGCGCGGACGAGTGGGTAGCCGGGGTCGTTGATCAATGGAGTGCCGGCATCGCTGACCAACGCGATCTCGTTGCCGTCGGAGAGTAGCCCGAGGACTGGAACGACCCTCTCCTTCTCCACCCCCTGGTAGTAGCTCCTGTGAAACCGCGTCTTGATCTGGTAACGGTCGAGTATCCGGCGGGTGTTTCGCGTGTCTTCGGCGACGATCAGGTCGACTGCGCGCAAGGTCTTTATCGCCCGCAGGGTGATATCTTCCATGTTCCCGATCGGGAGGGCGACAAGGTAGAGAGATCCAGGCATCGTCCTCTCCTACAACGCGGCGAGGATCGCGGGGAGGAACTGCGGTAGGTCCCGCGGTGTGCGCGAGGTGATCAGGTTTCGATCGACTACGACCGGCTCATCGACCCACATTGCGGCGGCGGCGATCAAATCGTCGCGGATCGAGCGATAGGAGGTCAGCCGCCGTCCCGAGACGATCCCGGCGGAGATAAGGACTGATCCGGCGTGGCAGATCGCCGCGATGACTATATCTTGTGCATCGGCGCGGCGGACGAGATCGAGGGCGTCTTCGTGGATTCTCAACCGATCCGGGGCGAGCCCGCCGGGGATGACGACAGCCTTCACCCCGGCTAGATCAGCGTTGGAGAACGAGTCTCCCGCTTCGATCGCAATCCCGTGCTTCCCCGCGTAGACCCGCCCTTCTTCCTTACCCACGATTACCACCGATAGACCGGCTTCGAGGAAACGGTAGTACGGAACCCATAGCTCGCGCTCATCATATCCATCCTCGACCAGGATCAGTATATCAGCCATTGGAGCCTCCTTTGCACGGGGTCACTGTAGTCGATCGTCAGAGATCGATCAACTGAGAGAGTTGTCTCAGGCAAAATCCGGGCAATACCCGAACTTTCGCCGTTCCAGCAGCCTTTGCCAGGGTGTGTGATCGGAAAGGTACTTTCCAGAGTACGCAGACCGGGAACCCCTGGTTGCCTGCACTGCACAGGACCCATGCAGCAGGGGTTGACAGGCTGTCCAATCAGTCTATTTTTGAAAAATCAACCCCCACTGCGGTGACTAAATACGGCTTTTTATGCTAAAATCTCTCCACTATGGGAGTTAATTACGGACATTTTAGCTAATAACAAACCACCGGCCTGACTTTTTAGACAGCCTGGGGTTGAACTTCGATCCTGTGAACTGTCCTTCTGGTCAATCGGTGGTCCGCTCTCCCTCCCGATCGTGAGACGCAGCTTGCAGGTATCCTTGCAGGATGAGGACAGCAGCGAGGCTGTCACGCAGGCCTTTGCGGCGTTTTCGCGACAGGTTCGCTTGCACGAGGACCCGCTCCGCTTCTGCGCTTGTCAGCCGTTCATCGAAGGTCTCCACGGGAAGATGGGTCTGCTCACGCAACGCAGCGGCGAATGCGAGGACCTCTTTTGCCATCTCACCGCAAGAACCATCCATGTTGAGCGGCAGCCCGAGGACGATCCGCTTTGCGTTCTTCTCCGCGATTAGATCGCTGAGAAGGGCGAGGTCACGATCGATCCGGCAACGTTTCAGAAAAGGAAGAGGGCTTGCCAGTATCTCGTCCTCGTCGGAGAGGGCCAGCCCCAGTCTCCGACGGCCGTAGTCGATCCCGAGGATGCGCATCTCCTAACTTCCGATCGTCTCAAGCGCGCGACGGACGAGTTCCTCCACCGGAAGGTCCTCCCCACGCAGCCGTTCGAGCGCCCGTCGCGCCTCTCTCGCTGAGAAACCGAGCGATTTCGAGGTGAGAGCACGGATGGCAGTCTCCTCTTTTGCTGAGAGAGGGAGGGACAATGGCGTCCCAAGGTCGGAGGTCAGCTTGTCGCGTAACTCGATCAGAATCCGCTGTGCAGTCTTCTTCCCAACCCCTTTTACCGCTGTCAGCCGTTCGACATCGCCGCAGGCGACCGCGGTGATGAACTCATCCGGCGACAGGGTCGAGAGAACCTGCAGAGCAAGCCGCGGACCGACCTGCCCGATCGGGAGCAGGGAGCAGAAGATCTCCCGCTCTCGGAAGCTGGCAAAGCCGAACAGGGAGATCCCGTCGTCACGCACGCTCATATGCACGTAGACGAGCCCCTCTTCCCCTTGGCGATAGGTTGTGAGCGAGCGCACCGGGCAGGAGACGCGGTAGGCGATCCCCCCGGTCTCGACCACCAGGTGGTCACTCTCTATCCGGATAACCCTCCCGGTAATCGAATCGATCATCGTTCCTCTCCCTAACGTTTGCTTGCCTTAGCCGTCCCCTGTAGCTAGCAAGAGAACCGCGCTTTCCCTTTCTTCTCCTTCGCAAAGCCGCAGGCGTCAGTATACCGTAGAAGCATGCTCCTTCCACATTGCCACCCCAGGATCGATCTGCTCTCCCCGTTCGCAACGGGGTTTGCAGTCACAGCTGAACCTGTTGAGTCAACCATTTCCACCGCTCGTCTTCAACCCCGGTCGCGAAGCAAGGCCGGAGGCCACCCTCCTAGTTTCAAGCATTTTACCACATCGGGGGGGTGTAGTAGCCGAAGAGGGGTTTACTGCACCCCCCGAGACGGTGA
>JAJOKK010000123.1 GCA_021129875.1 Candidatus Bipolaricaulota bacterium | reverse complement strand
TTCTCAACCTCTCAACCTCTCAACTTCATCAATCCGTTCTCTCTGAATCGAGAACGCATTCCATCAAGCTGCAACATGAGAATTCAGTGCGAATCTCCTTGCAGATCGTGACGAGCCACCCTGACCAGCCCTGTCTCGCAAAGGAAGACGGCGTCGTTGTAGGGAACGAACTCGCGGCCGATGATCTGATACGGCTCGTGCCCTTTCCCGGCGATGAGCAGGATATCCGTCTCTTTCGCCAGATCGAGCGCACGGCGGATCGCCTCTCGGCGATCGGCGATCCGTTCATAGCTCCCGCCGGTAGGAATAATCCCGGCTTCAATCTCAGAGATGATCGCTTGCGGGTCCTCTCTCTTAGGATTATCGTCGGTGAGGATCGTCATATCGGCGAGCGTGCCGCTGACTGCGCCCATCAAAGGGCGCTTCTTCCGATCACTCTCCCCGCTGCAGCCGAAGAGCGAAATAAGCTTGTCGCAGTGGGGGCGAAGGGAGGTCAACATCTTCTCCAGAGCGTCGGGACTGTGGGCGAAATCAACGATCACTGTGGCCCCGTTCTTCGCCCGGAAGAACAGATAACGTCCATCGACGCTCCGCGCCGTCTTCAGCCGCTCAGCGATCGTTACAAGCGGAATCCCGCTCACCATTCCGACCGCGGCGGCGGCAAGGGCGTTATATATGTTATGCCCGCCGGGCAGTTGCAGCTCGATCGGCTGTGCTTCGGCACCTATACGTAAGGTAAAGGTGGTCTTCTGCAGTTCGCACCGGATCGCTTCCGCTCGCAGGTTTGCGTTGCCATGCACCGCGTAGGTAAGAACACGCCCTGTGCCGGCGGCGAGAACACGATCGGCTGCCGGGTCATCCACATTCACTATCGCTGTTGCCTCCGGTTTCAATCCCTGGAAGAGGCGGAGTTTCGCCGCCAGGTATGCCTCCATATCCTTGTGCAGGTCGAGATGATCGTGTGAAAGGTTGGTAAAAACAGCAGCATCGAAATCGACGCAATCGACCCGGTGAAGCAGGAGCGCGGCCGATGAGGTTTCAAGGACCAGGTTCTCCTTGCCGGCGTCTACTCCTTCACGGGCGAGCCGCTGAATGAGGGGGCTCCCCGGGGTTGTCACCGCGTGAAGGCTTCTCGCCTCATTGGCCACCGTGCTGATAAGAACGGTCCTCTCTTCGCCGAGAAGATGCGCGCTCAGGTGGCAGACCGTGGTCTTCCCGTTCGTCCCGGTGACCCCGACTGTGAACAGCTTCTGCGTAGGTCCTCCGAACAGTGCGGCGGAGAACGATGCCAGTGCCGCACGCGCATTGCAAACGCTTATACACGGGACGGGAAGGGACAGCGCAGTCCCTTCAATTACAACGGCGGACGCACCGCGGGAGAGAGCATCCTCTATGTAGTCGCGCCCGTCCTCGATGTACCCGCAGATGGCGACGAACAGTGATCCAGGCCGGATCCGGCGGGAGTCCTCACTGATCGCGTCGATCTCGATCTTCTCCCAGCCCGGCTGTGCGGTCAGGCCGATCGCTCCAACTAGGGCGCCCAGGTTGTGGTTCATCTTTCCTCCGGTATGCGGTAGAGGTAGAGGGGGTGGCCGTTCTTGGCAACACCGATCTCCTCCGGCTCCCAGCCCCACAACGGATGGTAGTAGGAGACGATCCTCGCCCCTGGTTTGAGCTCGCACCGCAGCCGCTCTTGCAGTTTACAGTTCGCCATAGGGGAAAGGAAGAGGATCACCACATCGACGCCGGCCAGATCAGCGACGTACATGTTCCCCCATACGATCCGCGTTCGCGAGGAGACCCGCGCAAGGATGGTCCACGCCCTCGCCCACAGCACGCGGGCCGGGTCGACCTCGATCCCGGTCGCACATGCAGCGAACTCACGCGCCGCAATAACGACGAATCGCCCGTCGCCGCAACCGAGGTCGAGGACATGTTCCCCTTCTTTCACCAGGGCCAGGTGGAGGATCCGGCGCACCGTCATCCGGTCGGTCGGCTGCCATAGGGCATCCAGCCGCAGGTTCCACCCCACCCAAAGAAGGATCACCGCGCTGAGCGCGATCCCCAGGTAGAGGATCATCCGCGAGAAGGGCCCGAGGCGTCTCTCGCAGATCGCTCCGCAACCAACCCCTTACAGGTTAGCCCGTACCTCTTTGAGGAGTTCACGGGCGATCTCCTGGTAGAACGCGTTGTAAAGTATATAGGTCTCGCCGATCGGATCTTCGAGGACGCTCTCTAGTATCCGCACCGCCGCTGCCCAGTGCTCCAACGGTATCAGATAGAACTTCACAAAGAACACCCTGTTCTCAAAGTACTCGTCGACGGTCGGATTGACCAACTCTGCGTGTGCAACGCAGAACTCCGGCTCATCTACCACTCGGCAGAGGTACGATAGAGCTCTATCGAAGTCCTGTCGCAGACCACCGATGAAGAGCGGGGAGATCGGATCGCTGGGGAGGCCAGACCAGAACGCACCTAACGTGCGATAGGGACCGTAGTTCATGAAACTTGCATCGAGCTCGAGCGTCCGCTCGGCAAGGACCTTCGCCTGCGGGGGGATCCGTCCCCTGACCGCAGCCATCATGTCAAGCTCGGCGATGCGCATCCAATTGACCTTTGTCCAGTATAGCGCGGCTAGGTCCGTCTCCGCCCGGACAGCGACGAGGAACCCTTCTTGCTGTTCCAAGACCACGAACGCCGGATTCATTCGCAAGCTCTTGAATCCCCAGTTCCTCCCCTTGATGTGCGTCTCCATGACCCTGTTCGGCTCCCTACGAAAGAAGACATCGGCCAAGGTGTAGTAGGCCTGGGAGAGCTTGGTCGCAAGGTCCTTCTTCTCTGGATTGATTGGGAAGGCCATCAAGGTCTCCTTGTTGGTCTCATCCAACCGAGCAGGAATACCCAGGGCCTCCTTGAGGAGTACGATCGCCTCTTCCAACTGTGCCTGCCCCTCTTCAGAGTATTCGACCATTATGTTGGAATCGGCCGAGAAGAGCGCCAGCGCCTGTTCGACGCCCGCCTGCCCGGAGACAGCCACCCAACCGACTGAGACCAGAAGGATAATCAACCACATCTTCTTATTCATATCTTCCCCCTTTTCGCACGCAGTTTCTGGATTAACTATAGCGGATCATCGCGCCCCCTTCCAACATATAGTGGCCAGTGAAGGCACGACATGCTATAGTTCTCACACCAAGGTCCTCACCCCAAAAAGGAGAGCAAAAATGGCAAACCCCACAGTCGATAAAGATCTCTGTATCGGTTGTGCTCTGTGCGCTCTGGTCTGCACAGAGGTATTTGAGATGGACGACGCGAGCAGAGTAGCTCTGGTCAAGGCCGACGCCGATCTTGATGCTGACTGCATCGAGGACGCGATCGATCAGTGTCCGGTCACTGCAATCGTTGTCTAATCAGCGATTGTAGGGCTAAAACTACAAATTGACATTGATATACACAGATCAACATTCGAAGAAATTATCTACAAGTACTGCTCAGGCCGTTGCACAACCCTCTCTTCTTTGCAGAACAGAAGCTTTCACCGTCTCGGGAGGGTGTAGTAGCCGATTGAGGACTTACTCCACCCCCAGAGCATGCTTAAAATTACTGATGTAGCCTCCCTGGCTGGCTGGCAGACAGGCGGCTTTGCTCAGCAACCAGGTTTGAAGACGCGCAGTGGATGAGTTTGACGCAACAGACTCTGCTGCTCATCCATACTACACTACTCAGAGGACGATCCGTTTCCATTCCAGTCCAGCTTTCTTAAAGTTGAGAATCAACCCAACCTTAACCCTCTTGTAGACCACTTCTCAGCACTGCCGGTCGACATGCTTTCGCCAGAGGGCAAGAGCATGTTCGGTCGGGTTGACCTTGCCGGCGCCAAGCTTGGAAAAATGCCCGGTGATCTTCTCGATATCGCGGACGAGAAGCGCGAATGAGTCTGGATTGTAACGCGGGTCGACAGACTGAGGAAAGTCGATGATCGTCGCTTTGTTGTCCCAATATAAAACATTGTACGCTGACAGGTCGGCATGGACGCGGTTGTGGGCGAGAAACAGGTCCACATTCCACAGGATGCTTGCGCAGAGCCGCTCAGCCTCTTCCGGCTCGATGGAGACGTTGATCATGATCGGCGCCGGTCTTTCGCGGTCACCGATATAATCCATGAGGATGACCGGACCTACCCGCACGATCGGTGCAGGAACATGAGCCCCCGCTTGCCGAAGCATCCGCAACGTTCGCTCTTCGTGCGTAATCCATGCGTTGAACTTGTTGAGTCGTCCGCGGCGTGTCTTCTTCCCCAGCGAGCGAAGGGTGCGTGCGTTGGGGCGGGAGGTCCGTTCGCGCCCCTGCTGATAGATCGCATCCTTCTTAAAGCTACGAGTTTCGTACGGACGGAATAGCTTGGCGGCAACCAGGTCCCGTTCAAGCGATGGGTTGGCGCGGCAGCAGTAGACGATCGCCTCTTTCCCACTCTGAACAGGGTAGAGGACTTCGTCGATCAAGCCGTCCTTAATCAGTGGATTGAGCCGCTTCAGAAGAGCTTCCTCAACGCTCTTAGCCTCATCGCCCTGTTCCGCCGAACGGAACAAAGGTCGTTCTTTCGGTTTCACCAAATCGTCGTTGTATCTGACCACGCACCTCCTACTAATCGCCTCTTGTTTGCACCTGTAAGACCGATACTTGGCAGCCCGACCCGGATTGATCGAGCAGCTGACTGCCTATCCTTCGAACATTCTGTAAGTATACCTGAATCCGACCGACAACCGGAAAGACCCCAGTTCGTAGAGACCATCCCGCGATCAGGCAACCTCGCACTAAAGGGGCCTGGTCTAAAAACAGGGGGATTTTCTATAGTCACAACTTTGGATTTGCTACCGGCCTGTCGTCGGCCCGCGGCACAAGGGAAGGGAACGCATCGTGAATCAAGATTTGACTCGATCCTCAATTACCGCTATTGTACCGACGGTGCCAAATATTTGTGGAGGGGGGGACATGGGCTTGTTTGTAGTGACTGTATTTCGGGTTATAAGCCTTGTCATCATGGTGGCGGCAGTATATGCGCTCTTTCTGTTGATAGTCTGGCTTCGCCGCAGCTTGAACGATCCGACTCACTGGGGCAATCCTGTGCCCAGGGATTCCCTATCGCCACCTGAAAAGGAAAAGGAGGGCTCCCATGGAGCGAGAGATACTTTTAAACCTACGCGAACGGCTGGCACGAATTGGTGATCACCTTTGACCCGGCGGGGATCGAGGTACGGATCGATGGGCTAGAGAAGGAAATGGCTTCTCCAGGGTTCTGGGAGGATCGAGAGCGTGCCTTGGAGATGAGCCGTCGCCTGGAGCAAGACTGCTCCCGCCTATCCTCTTATCGGAGCATGGTTGCGGAGATCGAGGAGGTAGAACTCCTGCGTCAGATGGCGATAGAACTGGATGATGAAGAGGAATTAGCGTCCACTTCATCGCGGCTCTTCGCAGTTGAGAAGCGGCTCCGTGCTTTGCATATCGAGCTCACCTTCTCCGGCCCTTACGATCCTGCAGATTGCTACTTTTCGATCAATGCCGGCGCTGGGGGGACCGACTCTCAGGACTGGGCGGGGATGCTCCTGCGGATGTACGGACGTTACTGCGAACGCGCAGGGTTTAAAGCCTCACTCCTCGAGGCGAGTTCGGGCGATGAAGCGGGGATACGCAGCGCCACACTGGAGATCAAGGGGCAATACGCCTACGGGAACCTCAAGAGCGAAAAAGGGGTCCATCGTCTGGTGAGGATCTCCCCGTTCGATCCAGCTCGCCGCCGGCACACCTCGTTCGCCGCAGCGAGCATCGTCCCGGTCACCGCGGAGCAGGAACTGGAGATTGATTCCAAGGACCTGCGCATCGATACCTACCGCTCCTCCGGCGCCGGGGGCCAGCATGTCAATGTCACCGATTCCGCAGTGCGCATCACCCACCTTCCGACCAGGCTCGTCGTCTCCTGCCAGAACGAACGGAGCCAGCGACAGAATAAGGAGTCGGCGATGCGTGTTCTACGTGCCCGCCTGGGGGACCTCCTTCGTCGGCAGGAGGCGAAGAGGCTGGAGGAGCTACAGGGAGAATTACAGGAAATTGAGTGGGGGAGCCAGATTCGCTCCTACGTCCTTCATCCCTACCAGATGGTGAAAGACCACCGCACCGGTATGGAGACGGGAAACGTTGAAGCGGTTCTCGATGGGGATATCTCCCGGTTCATCGAGATCTACTTGGAACAGGAAGCGGACAACAGATAGCCTGCTTCTACCGAGAAGAACAGAATCGGAAGTGACCAATGGCAATGAACATCGAAATTAAAGCGCAGATCGAGGACGTCGCTCTCTTGCGCCGCCGCATCGACGCAATCAGTGATATGCCTTGCACGGAGCTTCAGCAGGAGGATCTGTTCTTTACGGTTCCAAATTGCCGACTGCAGCTACGGACCCTCTCTTCCGAATATAGAGAACTGTTCTATTGCGAGTGTGATGATAAGAGTGATCCAAAACCGTCGTATTACCTGATCACCAAGACAACTGACCCGGCTGCACTTAAGGCGGTACTTACAATTGCGTTAGGGTTTCGCGGGAGCGTGTGCAAGTGCAGATCTCTCTACCGGGCTGGACAGGCTGTTGCACCACCCTCTTCTCCTTGCAGAACAGAAGCTTTCACCGTCTCAGGAGGTGTAGTGAACGAATTGGGACTTACTCCACCCTCTAAGACCGCGGAGCACGCAGAGAGTGGAATGAGAACCTTAATGCTAGATCTCAGCGCTCTCTGCGCTCCTGGGGGGTGCAGTAAACCCCTCTTCGGCTACTACACCCCCCGATGC
>JAJOKK010000092.1 GCA_021129875.1 Candidatus Bipolaricaulota bacterium | reverse complement strand
GAGACGGTGAAAGCTTCTGTTCTGCAAGGAGAAGAGGGTTATGCAACAGCCTGAGGGGCGGCATGAGTTTCTCCATGCTCGTTTCGCGCAAGGCTTCATCGGCCGGGAACCAGCGAATATCCAGATCGAGTGCCCTCAACCGATAGGGACGAAAGATTTTCGCCCCTACACATAATCGCCTACAACAGTTAGCAATAGAGCCTTCAGCTAAGCGTTCCGTGTAGCGGTTGGACAGGCACTGTGCTCTCCGGACGCTGTGGTGTGCAAGTCTCTCTGTGTCAGGACGACGAGCTATGTTTCAGTGCGCAACATGGTGATTAAAGTCCCGTCAACATGTGTGCTCGCGCGATGCACGAGCAAGGCTGTGCGGTTACACTATAGCGACTATCGGTCGGTTTCGTCTGCCTGGGAATCGGCTTTGAGCGATGTTTCGATTTGCACTGAACCGGCCGATGTGTAAAAATTGACCGGACAGATCAAAAAAAGGAGGAATAATATGAACAAGGCTGTTTTGCTTGCATTGATTATTATCGTTATCCTGGGGATTACCTTGGGTGCGGCACCACGGATCGCCGTCGATATCCCGGTGCACGATTTTGGCAGTGTAGTGCGTGGTACCTTCGTCACCCACACGTTCCTGCTGAGGAATACGGGCACTGGAACGCTCACTATTAGAAGAATGTGGGGGCCTTGCCCTTGTGCCACAGCGGCGCCGTCGTCTGCGACACTCGCCCCTGGCGAGTCGGTCGAACTTGTAATGATCGTGGATACGGCTCGCTTTCTGGGTGGAGTCAGTCAGCGCGTCCTGGTCGAGTCGAACGACCCACACCAGCCCCGGCTGACCCTGCGTATGACCGGACGCACTACCCCGTCTCAGCCATATCATATCGCGATAGGAGACCTTAAGCCCTTGTTCTACCTGCTTATCGATCTGCGAGAACCAGAGGCCCACGCCGCCGGTCACCTGCTGGGGGCGATCAACATTCCGTACGTGGAGCTGGCGGGGTGGCTCACTCGCCTCCCACGAGGGGTCCTGATCATCCTCTACGACCAGGACGGGAGTCTCGGGGACCGGGCGGCGCGGATGATGAACGCCCGGGGCTTCCCCGATGCGATGAGCCTGCTCGGTGGGTTCGCTGGATGGGTACGCGTGCATGGGGATAGGTTTGTCTTCTCTACTGTGACAGATTAGCTAAATCTGCCGGTTGTAGACCCCAACCGAACGGATCGTATCGAAAGAGGAGAGTCTTTTATGAAACGAGTGTTAGTCACATTAGGGATATTGCTTATTCTGGGATCACTCTCCGCCCTTGCCGAGAGAGTGGAACTCGTCTACTTCTATGAGCCTGGTTGCCCACAATGCGCCCGCATCGATCTCTTCTTGGATGCTCTTAGCCCAAGACACCCTGAATTGACCATCATCCGCCACAATATCCGCGATGCCGAGGCACACGACCTGCTGGATCGTCTCCTCTCCGCATACGGTGTGGGTCTTGGCCCTGTCCCCATCCTGTTCATCGGCGATGTCGCCATGGTCGGGGACCGCTTCTACGGGCTTGCTGAGGAACCGGTGACCGCCTCTGGACGAGCGGGGGAGATGCGACTCCGGCGGGTGATCACGCAAGCGATTGCAGAAGGGGCGCCTTCTCCGCTGATACGGGCGGCGGCAGTAGAAGGGAGAGGCCTGGCGGAGAAGCTCACCATCCCCGCGATTATCCTTGCCGCCGCTGCCGATTCGGTCAACCCGTGCGCCTTCTCGATTTTGATCCTTCTATTGGGAACCCTCATCACCGCAGGGAAACGCGGCAAGATGATCCCCGTGGCTCTGTCGTTTATTGCGGCGATCTATATCTCGTATTTACTGCTGGGGATCGGCCTTTTGTCGGCTATTCATGTAGCCGGGATACAACGGCCGTTCATCCTTGTCGTCTCAATCCTGGCAATCCTGTTCGGCTTGTGGAACATGAAGGACTATTTTGCTTACGGCAAATGGTTCACCATCGAGATCCCCCAGCGGTGGCGCCCGACGGTGAAGCGACTCACCACCTCGGCCGTTTCGGTGCCGGGAGCGTTTGCAGTGGGGGTGGCGAACTCACTCCTGCTGCTCCCCTGCTCTTCTGGGCCGTACATCGCGATCTTGGCGCTCGTCGCCCAAACAGCGACACGGACGGAAGGGATCTTCCTCCTCCTCTTCTACAACCTGATCTTCATCCTCCCGCTGGTCCTCATCGTGTTCGGCGTGTATTTCGGGCTAACAACGACGGCGAAGACGGAGCGGTGGCGCTCGACCCGTTTGGGGCAGCTGCACTTTGTCTCCGGGGCTGCTATGCTGATGCTGGGCGTGGGGATGATTCTAACAGTCTATTTAGGCTGGATTTAAACAAAGAGGGAGGATTTATGTATAAGCAAAATACCATCATCCTTATAGCGGCGATACTTTTGCTCGTTGTCGCTCCGATTGCTGTTTCACAGGTTCAGACCGAGCCGCAGCCCGCAGAGCCGTCGATCATCTTCTTCGAGGAAGAGGGGTGTCCGGCCTGCGCACAGATGAAAGAGCTGCTGGATGCACTCGTCGCCGATCACGGGGAGATTGTGATTGCACGCTATGATATCAGCGATCCCGGTGCCATTGCGCTCTTGATCGATCTTGCAGCGCGTCACGGCGTTCTGGCGGTGAGTGTCCCGATGATCTTTATCGGGGATGGTGTGATCATCGGGGCGGGACGCGCTGAGGAGTTTCAGCTTCGTACCGCGGTGTCGACCTACATTCGGCACGGCGGTCCTTCCCCTCTTGCCTTCCGACCCGAGATAAGGTTTCCGTGGAGGGATTTCATTATTCTGGGGGTGTTTGGCACTCTTCTTCTCGCCCTCGTCTTCTTGCAGGGAGGGTAGACAGACGGAGGAGATGTGGAGGAGTCTGAGAAATCGGTCTCTCGTTCTTTCACCGTATCGGCTATACTGTAAGACGGTGAGGAGGTGGAACGGGAATGGGCGAGGCGAAGAATGATCGGCTTTCAGAGCTTTCCAATGAGGAGCTTATCAGACTTCTTCGTCTGGCCATCGATGGAGAGACTGATCAGTCCGCCCTTGCGCTCCTGCGGGAGGAGATCGTCAAACGGAACATCGGGCTGGTCAAGTCGATTGCACGCGAGTTTCGCAACTCCGGCGAGATCTTCGACGACCTAATGCAAGCCGGCTACATCGGCCTTCTGAACGCGGTGACCAACTTCGACCTCGCACGCAAGATCCGCTTCTCCACCTACGCGAGCTACCTGATCAAGGGGGAGATCCGGCATTACATCCGCGATAAGCACACGACGGTCCGCATCCCGCAGTGGATTCAGGCGATGAACCGTAAGGTGAAGGAGGTCGAGGAGGCGTTCTTTCAGAAACATGGCCGCCCGCCTACAATCGCTGATCTCGCTGCGCGGATGGAGGTCGATGAGGCACAGATAGTCGAACTTCTCCGCGGGCGCAAGGCGATGACGTACGTATCGATCGATCAGCAGCGGCGGCGCGACGACCCTAATCCGACAATTCCCCCGGATGAATACCTCCGTCCGCACGGAGAGACCTCCAGCTCCGACCTTCGTATGCAGATCACCGTGGCGATCGATCGGCTCGCTGAGATCCAGCGCCAGGTGATCGACGGGCTCTTCTATCAGGGGAAGAGCCAAAGAGAGCTCGGGAAGGAACTGGGGATGTCCCAGCGGCAGGTTTCACGGATGAAGGAACAGGCGCTGAATGAAGTGAAAGGGCGACTCTCCGGCAGCGAGAACTAGAGATCGGGGTAACTAGGTATAATCAGTGTATGGGTGGGATACGGTGAGGAAGACAACAGGAGCAGTAGACCTTCTAAGCTTGATCGGGAGCGCGATCGAAAAGCTCCGCCGCAGCATCGACCTCTTCGACGCTGCACAGGCGCAATGCGGGGTTGAAGAACTCGCCTCTGTCTGTCAAGAGATTGATGACTATCTGGCCCAAATCGGCGATGACCCGCTGCTGAAGCTCGCCCCGCTCGACCGGGGCGAACTGGAAGAACGCCTGCACGAAATCGAAGATGTCCTTGCGGAGGTCATCGCCGGGGTCAATCACGCGTAGGACCCTGACCACAGAGCGGGGCTTCCCTGATTACTTTATCTCCGTCAGATACCCTCCGTTGGCGCGGGTGACCTCGATCTGCATCGTTCGTCCCGCCTCTATCGTCACCTCAAGGGTGATCGCAGGCAGGGTATGCAGGATAACGCGGTAGCTGCCGGGCGCAAGGTTCTGCGGCCCCGGTTCCCCGACGATCCCGGTGAAGACCTCGGTCCCTGCCTGATCGTAGACACTGTAGGTGATCACCGTCGAGACGCGCAGGGCCGCGCGTAGCTGTTCCCTGCTCTCGGCGTCGTAGTATACTCCTCCGGTCGCCGCGGCGATCATCATCATCTGCTTGCGGGCCGCGGGGTTCTCCCTGATATCGAACCCGACCACGTCGATCCGCAGATCGTAGCCGGCCTCGATCAGTGCCTTGGCCGCCGCCACCGGGTCTCCCTCGCACGTTTCGATCCCATCGCTCACAAGGAGGATCAGCTTCCTCCCAGAGAGCCTGGCGAAGTCGCCCTTGGCCTGCTCCAGCGCGTAAGCGATCGGGGTCGGTCCCCCGGTCGTGATCTGCGCGATCTGTGCCTGCAGCGCAGCCCGATCGAGCAGGGTGATCGGACGTAGGAGCCGGCTGTATTCGCACCTGCCGAAGATGCGCAGGCCGACTCGGATCCCATCGGGAAGGTCGGCGACCATCTCGTGCAGGATCTCCTTTGCTACTTCAATCTTGATCGATCCGTCGAACTCTTCCGCCATGCTGGAGGAGGAGTCGAGGATGATCAGGATTGCATCCGGGGGCTGCTCTACACGGATTGCCAGTTCCCCGGTGGGGAAGATCTCCAGCGCCCCGGCCGCATCTCCTGTCTCCCGGACCTGTTCGATCGGCCCCATCGCTCCAACCGCGTCGATGTTCGGCCCGGCACAGGGCGACCTGCCTTCATCGCTTGGCACGTCCCACAGCCGCACGAAACGGAACATGTCTCCGGGTGAGACGAACGGGGCGATGTCGATTCCCCCTGGATAGCCTGTCACTTCACCGACGGCGAGAAAATTGATCCCTTCTGTGCTTATCTCCACCCGGGCGGACCTGTTATTGGTGATATAGATGAACAGGTCCTCCCCTTCTACATCGATCAGGGTGTTATCGACGAACTCGAGCGTCAACCAGCCCCGTTTATCGAGTTCGCTCAACCGGAAGCCGAGTGCCACCGCGCAAGGGTCGCAATTATAGTAGCCATGATACCCGACCTCTCTGCAATCGGGCGGGCCAAGCGCGGCAAGAGGGGCATCATGCTCTCCGCCGGCACAGCTCGCCGCCGAATAGGAGACGATGCGATCGACAAAGGAACGATCGCCATGAGGAAAGGTTACTCCGCTGTAAGTCGCCGGTTGGGAGAACTCGTCGGCAGTTGCTGCTGCGGTGATCAGCGCGATTGCAATCAGACCAAGCAAAATCCATTTCCCGCAAAGTCTTCCGTCCATAACTCGCCTCCAAACGTTTCGCGCGCGCCCCAATCATAGGTCGATTTGTTGTGTAAGACAAGCCAGCGACGTCCATCTTCCTTAGTGCTTATCCGACAGTGATTCCAGTCCTTCTCCCAGCGACCATTTAAAGGTGCTTCAACGCTTCGCGGGCGACGACCACACGGCGCTCGTCCTCCAGCCAGCGGATGAGTTCCGGGCGGACGAACTCCGGCCTCTTCCGCCCGAGCTTCCACATGGAAGAGGCGACCGCCCGCCACACATACCGTCGCTCGTCGAGGGACAGCTTGCGCAGGATGATCAGCGCTTTCTTCACCAGCGGCGGCCCGCCGGAGGCGGAGAAGGCCATTGCCACGTTCCACAACACCTGTGCGTCGTTCGAGGTCGACCACTTAATGATGTACTCGAAGGTCATCTCCGGATAGTGCCGGAGGAGAGTCGCTCCCAGGGCGAACGGGCCGAGGTTGCGG
Source organism: Candidatus Bipolaricaulota bacterium (assembly GCA_021129875.1). Classification (GTDB taxonomy): domain Bacteria; phylum Bipolaricaulota; class Bipolaricaulia; order UBA7950; family UBA9294; genus JAJOKK01. The sequence continues at coordinate 815 of JAJOKK010000092.1, read as the reverse complement.
CGCAGGGTGGGATGGCGGTCGAGGAGGAGCGGCTCGATCAGCTTGAGAAGCGGTTCGGCCCACTCTAGTCGGCGGGTCTGCGACGCCCTTATCACGGCCATGAGCACGGCCCGCCGTACGTTCGCGGACGGGTGATCGCGCCATTCGCGCAGAAGATCCAATCCGTTTGTAAAATCAGCTCGCAGTATCCTCCCGCTCGTATTTCCGGCCGCTTCGCGCACCATCCAGTCATCATCATCGACCAGGCCGACCAAGAGTTCGATCGTCTTATGCGGCTCGCTCTCGTAACTCTCCGCAAGGAGCCCACAGGCGACATGTCGCGCCGCAGGCTCGGGCCGCGCAGCCCAGCCTTTTGCCTCGTCCACCAGCGCCCTTTCCCCTCCGCCGTTCAGGCGGACGAGCTTCTTGACCGTATAGTGGATCTCCGCAGTACGCGCCTGCGCCAACAGTTCGATGACCCCCTCAACCCCTCCCGCTTCGATTGCCCGATCGATCGCCTCGTGCATCGTCCACCCCCTCTTTAGATTCAATCCGCCAGCAGATCAGATTAAAGGGCAAATCGAGCGAAGTGTCAAGCGCTGGTGCGCTCGCACCTGTCTGCGTGCAGCTGCGTGCAGCTGCGTGACTACAAGCCGGTTGCCCGGATTGCAGGTATGGACTAACATTACTCATCATGCGCTGTGGCGAGGGAGAGAAAAAAAGGCCGGGGCGATAGTCTGTGTCGTACATAATCAGCATCTCGCTTGTGGTTTGTACGTAAGAGGCTGTTGCATAACCCTCTTCTCCTTGCAGAACAGAAGCTTTCACCGTCTCGG
>JAJOKK010000171.1 GCA_021129875.1 Candidatus Bipolaricaulota bacterium | reverse complement strand
AAGCTGGCCTCAGGCCATAGAAAGTGGCAACCCAAACGGGTTTTCCTTCTCATATTCTTGCCGTGGCGTAGTGGAACATCCGTTGAAAGCGAGCTGTAAAAAGTTTGAACAGTAATTCTATTATGCCTTAGTGATCTTGAGCCATTCTATTTTTGTCACTCCGACAGCGCGAAGACACCGATCATTCTCCTTCAAAGAGAGGGCTTGACCGACTGGAGAGTAAGGAGGCGACCATGCCTGAGCAGAGTAAATATCCGGTTCCTAAGGGAATGCTGGCGTGCTATGAAGCGATCGTCGATCTGACGGATGCTTTTTGCCGCGCACATCTGAACGATGAGTATGCTGGCCTGTGCCGAAAACTGACCGCTAAGTTAAGCCGCAAACGTCCTTCCCCGTTGATGCGCGGAAGGCCAACGAGTTGGGCCGGAGCGGTCCTGTACACGATCGGTCGCGTCAACTTCCTATTCGATAAGAGCCAGACGCCTCACCTGGCAGCGAAACAGCTGTGCAAATCGGTCGGGGTCAGTCAGAATACAGCGAGTGGAAAATCGACCGAGATAATGAGGTTGCTGAAGATTGTGCCGTTCGAGCCCGAGTGGACGCGGCCCAGCAAGATCGATGAAAATCCAATGGCGTGGATGATCTCAGTCGATGGTTTTATCCTCGATGCGCGTAGTGCACCACGGGAGATCCAGGAAGAAGCGCTAAGGATGGGGTTAATACCATATCTGCCAGATGAGTGACGCAGAAAGCTTGTTGGGTTCTTTGCTATGGTCACAGTATAGGAATTCTCATTTCTGGCCTGAATTCGTAGAAGAGGCCTTCTGACGCCCTCACATAGCCCATATTCACCAGCTTATTCCTCGCCTACGCACGATGAGCCAGGCAAATTTGTCAGCGCCCCCTCACAATACTGAAAATGGGGAGACATCCTGCTCTGGGGGTGTATTTCCCTTCTTCTTGCCAATACCCCCCTTATCAAGAAGAGCCGCTTCCACCTCCTTCCTGCCTGGCTTTATGCAACACAAACCTGTGGTGCGCATACATTCATCATGTGTTGGCAACGCTTAGACATTGACCCTTTCACCGTTTAGTTTTTGACCCACCCCCCTGGGCAGCCAGTGTACCTCAAGAGATGCCTCTGTTGCCAATTTATTCCTGCAAACTAAAGTCAATGCCAACTACACTCTGTACAGTCAGTTTTTGATAAATATCTATCTTAGATGGCCTCCCTTTGCTCTCTCTAATATATAATGGTTGTATAATCATGTCGCTTTCCTTCTCTGATTTATCCAGTATGACGGTCCCTTAGTCGTCAGGATGTGCACCCGGTAGGCGCAATGTTAACCATGTGGAGTTTGAGACTCTCGACTGGGTAGACTGGTTCAACAACCGGCGGCTGCTTGAGCCAATCGGCAACATCCCACCTGCCGAGTTAGAAGAGATATACTATCAGAGTCAGGAGGCTCCGGTCATGGAGACAGGACTCACGTAACCCCCCCTCCGGAAAACCCGGGGCGGTTCAACTTTATTGGTCGGCCAATTGCAAGGTTAGGCGCCGACTATTTGAAAAGTTACGCATCGGCAGACTGAAACGTCTGTCGAGAGCTCCGGGGACGCAATGCACCGCAGCTGAATGCAAGCTCTAGCTGCAATGGGTGGCTCATGGAGTCTGTAGACTTTCGAGGTAGCAGCGCTGCCTTGATATGAATCTATTCTGGGTCTAAAATGTCACCAAAATGGGTTCTTGGGAGGCTCAGCAATGCCGGTCAACCTATCTATTAAGAACGTACCTGAGGAACTGGCGCAACGATTGCGGGAGAGAGCAAGACGACACCATCGCTCTCTTCAGGGAGAATTAATGGCCATTATAGAGGAAGAGATGACTCCACGGAGAATGACAGTAGATCAAGTGTACCAGCGAGTGCAGGAGCTGGGCCTTAAGACGGGTTCCGAAACTGCGGGGATGGTGCGAGAGGACCGCGATGCCAGGTGAGGTAATCGATGCCTCACTCTTGGGGGCGATCGTCTTTGGAGAGCCTCGGGCGAAAGAGGCCATTTCCCTCATAAGAGGAGAGGAACTCTACGCCCCCTCTTTGCTGGCTTACGAGCTTGCCAGCGTTGCTCGAAAGAAAGCGCTGGTCTATCCGGACCAGCATGGGAAACTGGCGCAGGCATTAGAGCTAGCGTTATTGCTCGGTATCCATTGGATGGAGGTCGATCATGTAGCCGTCTTTGCGCTGGCCATGGACACTGGGCTTACCACCTACGACGCCAGTTATCTATACTTAGCACGTTCTCTTGGTCTTCCACTTGCCACTTTCGATGAGCGCTTACAAACGGCTATGAATAGTCCATAGCTTTGCCCTAATTGCAACGTTGCAGGTCGGCCAATTGCAAGGTTAGGCGCGGGCTATTTGAAATGTCGCACAGCGGCAGAATGAAACGTACGCCGAGAACTTCGGGGACGCAATGCGGGATGACAAGCTCCGGTAGGGGCGCAATCTGGACATCATGCGCATGGAGTGATTGCGATGGAGACTAATATCCTCTATTGCAGTCAGCCGTGCGGTTCTCTCCGGGAAAGAGCTGCGGGCATAATCGCGGTATGGATATCACCGATAACGACGAGTTGCGTGAGAAGCTCAGCAAACTGGGAGCAACAAGGCCGGTAAATGCGCTGGCCTACCTTTCCTTGCGGACGGAAGGGAGACCTAATACGTGGAGGCATTGCTCCTTACCTCGGAGGAGGCCACGAAGCGGTTCAAGGCCAGGTTAGCCGGCCTGAAGCGAAGGCGGAAGCACATCGACCGGCGTGCTGTCCCTGATCTTGCCCTCCAGCCTGAACCGATCCTCGCTACTCTGCATGAAGGGGTGGACGACCCGAGGGCCGGGTTTGAGCTGAAGGGGGGGTTGCATGTGATCGTGCGATCTTCGAACGGAGTGACGACTCGAGCGGGTTGATCGGCGACGTTTTCCGTTACGACACACTAAACCTGTTTGTCTCCTACGGATCCCGGTGCACGGACAAGAGCTTTGTCTGCGACCTTCTGTTGCGGCTCTATGAACATGACGGCTACGGGGTGAGGACAGAGCTTGTGGCAAAGGCATCGGAGTGCTTGCCTACAGAGGAGATGCGTGGTCTCATCGCCCAGTTCTGAGAGCGGGCAAAGGGCGAGCCACCGGACTCCTACCATGCGAGCAAGTGGTGGATTGGGGTTAAACTCCTCGCTCGTGGGCTTGGAGACCCAGGCCTGTTCGAGAAGGCGATGCTGACCGCGAACCCCAAGCTCTCCACGTCAGCATGTATGCAGATTGCAGAAGTCTACTTAGAGAACAATGACCCTGAGATGGCTCTGTTCTGGATGGAACGGATTCCTCCCACCGAGCAATTCCGCGTCGATGCGCAGGATCAACTCCTCTATTCGATCCATGAGCGCCTCGGAGGCCGTGAGAAGATGAGAGAGACGGCGTGGCGCTTGTTCCGCAACTCCCGTAGCAGTGGTACGCTGGACATGCTCCTGCGAGCCTTAGGAGAATCCGAGCGGGAGCGGGTGCTCGAAGAGCAGGTGGAGGAGATCATGGAAAGCGCAACCCTCGCTTACGACGATGCGTCCTTTCTGGTAAAGATGGAACGGCTGGATGACGCTTCGGAGTACCTCTTTCGGTATCGCGATCAGCTGGACGGCAACCGGTATCACTTGCTCCTTCCACTGGCAAAGGCGTTAGAGGAGGGAGGGCTCTTTTTGGGAGCAGCTCTGGTCTACCGCTCGTTGCTCGAATCGAATCTTGGGCGTGCTCTGTCGCGCCACTACCACCATGGTGTTAGGTACCTGAAGAAGCTGAACGCCCTCGCTCCGGCAATCGATGACTGGCGCGGTCTCCTTTGCCACGAGGATTACAAGGAAGAACTCCTTGAGGCCCACGGACGCAAGCGGAGCTTCTGGTCGAAGTACGGACTGTGATCGGGGCGCAGCATCCGCATTACTTTGATATGGATCCATTCTGGATCTGACATACTCTAACTCTAGCCATTGACAAGGCTCGCTTGGCAAGTGTATCCTTCCGACTGGCTGAAAGGCGGCGAGTGCTCCAGTCATGATGAGTACACCAAACTGCTGCTGAACCGAGAGTTCTCTGGGGTAAGTCTTTGCCTGCTTGCCTCTGGATAACAAGCAAAAAGGAGATGGGGATGGATTACAAAAAACGTCGTACCGCGTTGTTCAATGATCTTGCAGCCGACGCATTCCTTATATTGAACCGTGAAGACTCTGATCACGCGAGCCTCTTCTACCTCACCGGGTTCACCGGTGAGGGGGCGCTCCTCCTAACGCGGGGGAAGGCGACCCTCCTCACCGACTCCCGGTACACTGAACAGGCGGGAAGGGAGATCGACGAGCTGACAGACGGCGGGGTCGATCTCATAGCGGTAACAGGCCCTTACATCGATGGGGTCGCCGCCTTGTTTAACGAGGAGAGCCACAAGAAAATCGCCTTCTCGGCCGCCCGGATGAGCCATGCTGCTGTGTTGAAGCTGCGCGAAGCGATCGATGGGGAACTCGTCTCCCTCAGCGACCCTGTAGCTAAACTACGATCGATTAAGTGTCCTGAAGAGGTGGGGCGGATCCGAGAAGCGGTTTATCTTGCCGAGGAGTCGCTCACAGCGCTCATCGGGGAGATCGAGGTCGGGATGAGCGAGCAGGATCTGGCCTTACAACTGGAGTTCATTATGCGGGAGAAGGGGGCGGAGAAGGTTGCCTTCGACCTGATCGTTGCTGCGGGCGAGAACAGCGCCCTTCCCCATTACCGGCCCGGAGAGAGGCTGGTCAAGGAGGGGGACCTCCTCTTGTTCGACATCGGGGTCCGGCTCGCCGGGTATTGCTCCGATATGACACGTGTTTTCGTTATGGGGCAGGCTTCGGCACAGGCACAGGAGATCTACGACCTTGTCCTGGCCGCCAATAAAGCCGGAATAGCCGCAGTGCGAGCCGGGGAGAGCGGAATGGCTATCGACGCTGTGGCACGTGATCTGATTGCGCAAGGAGGACACAAAGACCACTTCGGTCACGGGCTTGGCCACGGAGTCGGTTTGGAGGTGCACGAGCAACCTGGCCTCTCCCCGCGAAGTGAGGCGACGTTGCAGCCCGGGATGGTCGTCACCGTAGAGCCTGGGGTATACCTCCCCGGATTCGGCGGCGTGCGAATAGAGGACCTGGTGGTGGTGACCGAGGATGGTTGTGACCCTCTCACAACCTTGCCAAAGGATCAGTTGCTCGAGGTTGGGTAAAGCTCAATAAATGCAGGCCCGACCCTGAGGGTGCGAGAAGTAAATCATCCCTGAATCGCGCCCGAGGGAGGAAAGAACCACGGATGGGGACTGACACATACGGATTATTGCTGGAGTGCCGGGAAAAGCCCATATGGGATTCTGCTTGCAAAGAGGGAGAGCTTAAAACCCGGATCTTTAACCCATAGATATGGGTTTTTGCTGCGGCAAAGCTCCACACAGGCCCGCAATTAGTATCTTGCCCGCATGATAACATAGAGCGCGGCGGAGACGCCGGAGGGCATAAGCGTTTCCGCCGCAGTTTCAAGGAGGCAAAGGCCTTAGAAACCTTGCTCTTTCTAAGGGCAGTCCTCCGTAGCACCACCCAGAACAAGCAGTAAGCGAAGATGTCTTCGATCACCATCGATATTAACCACTTTTTGCCAAGGAAGAACAATCCCACAGCGCACCTTTGCAAGGAACAATACGCACTTTTAGCCGTCCCATTTGACCAAGGAGCGTACGCCTCCGGTCTCCCAGGTTGTTCTTGCCCTGAGGAAGTAGAGATCTCTAGATGTGGGCTATGCGGTGGGTAGGCGCTCGGCTACGTCGCGCAGCATAGCGAGGCGTGCATGCGCATCGTCCACCGTGTGGTTGGAATGCGGCAAACCGCATGGACCGGTCAGCAGATCGCCCTGTTGGTAGTCGCGGATCTGATCTGCGGCGTTGATCCCCCAAGCGATCCGCTTGTTACTCCGATCTTTGTAGTACCTGGTGATGTCGAACTTAGACGCATCGAAGCTGATGATGTCGATCGGCGCAGCGAACATCTGGTCCCACTGCATGTTTCCGCAAGTGTGCACCCCGCGCGTCACTGGGAAACTCTCGAAGATCGGCTCCCACAGGCGCACAAAATCGAACCCGACGCACCCAAGTGCCGGTTCGTCGAGGAACAGGATGATCTCTTCGGCCTGCAGTTTGTCGAGCAACGCGTCGACGTGGTCATAGATCCGCGTGATGGCATCGGCCTCGTCGTAGCAGCACTGGATGAGCGTTACCGGACCGATGCACTGCACCTTAACCACGTCAAAGCGGTTCTTCTTGAACGCTTCGAGACAGCTCAGTCTGCCCGGATCTTTGATGTACTCGGTCATCGCGTCTCCACGCGCCGTCAGTTCAGGCAGAAACGGGATATCGTGTGCCAGGCTGTACGCAATCGCCTCGTCCACGTCAGTGAACGGTAGCGACCCAATCTGGGTTACAGTGCGTTTCGAATGCCTTATTTTAGTCATCGGTTAAGTGTAGGATATAGGGACCACAATTCGGGCAGTTTAAGCGAACCACCAGAGCCTGTTGCGTAAACCCTTTCCACCGCTCGTCTTCAATCCCGGTTGCGAAGCAAGGCCGGAGGCCACCCTCCTAATTTCAAGCATTTTGCCACATCGGGGGGTGTAGTAGCCGAAGAGGGGTTTACTGCACCCCCCAGGAGCACAAAGAGCGCTGAGATCAAGCATTAAGGTTTCAATTCCACTCTCTTCGTGCTCCGCGTTCTTGGGGGGTGTAGTAAGTCCCCAATCGGCTACTGCACCCCC
>JAJOKK010000121.1 GCA_021129875.1 Candidatus Bipolaricaulota bacterium | reverse complement strand
AAAATACAATGGTAGACCCCTTTAGTAGTGTAACCCTTAATTCGCAAGAATCAGAGCTTCTCACTATTTTAGGCTCCTCCCTGAGGAATCATGGTATGCGTCCCCGGGATTCCGGGAATTGGAGCGTCCGTGAAGTGCACGAAAACATGGCAATTCAAGATCCGACCCTAACACATACAATCAATCACCCCCCCAGATGTTTGTTCGAAGATCCGGAGTCTGGGTTTCGTTGTGTCGTGGAGTCTGGCGGACGACTTTCGAACTTTTGAGTGGCCGGAGGCTGATATTCTTGAAGCCTTCCTTGTGTTTTGATCACCAATCTTGAGGACCTATCGGTCTTGCAGGGAAAGACCCTGTCGGGTTACTTGACAACCGAACGAACGTTCGTTATACTACAGCCACTATGCCAAGATATGGAGAACAGCTAGAGAGACGCATCCTCAATACAGCTGAAAGGCTCTTTGCCCAAGATGGGGTTGCTGCTACTGGCATGCGAGCGATTGCCCAGTCTGCCAGAGCGTCAATCGGAGCGGTGTACCATCACTTTAAGAGTAAGGAAGATATCCTTGAAACCATTGTGCGCCAGGAGCTAGAGGAGCGCCAGCACTTCCTGGAAGAGCTCCGCGAGCAAGGATTGCCTCTGGAAACCCAAATCGAACAGATCGTACAGATGCATTTCACCTTGCTTCAGGAAAGAAGCGATGCCGCCAGGCTCTTCTTCCGTGAACGGTTTGATCCGCATCCCGCGCTGCAGACAAAGATCCAAGCACTTTACGATGAGGTTGCAAACTACGTCGCCGAGATTCTAGAGAAGGGAATTGCCGCGGGGGAAGTCCGTCCATGCCATACTCTGCTGATGGCCTACGCTGTCTTGGGGATGGTGGAATCAGTAAGCCTGCGAGCACTGAACGGGGATGAGACAGCTGCTCTATTCACGAAAGAAGGCCCGACGGAACTGTCCAAGTCTCTCTGGTTCTGGTTGCGATCTGGACAGAAAAAGGGGAGTGCTCATGCGTAATGTCATTCTAGCAACAGGGATAGCGGTGTTATTGGCGTTGTCCTGTTTTGGCGCCGAAGCCGCTCAAGTACTAATAGTGGACCAAACTGAGAGCCTCATGGAGTCGATGCAGGTGGAGGTTCTGGCACGAGTTCTACTGGCATCGGGGTTGTTCTCGATCAGGGCCGTCACAGAGATTCCCGACCGACCACATCCATCTGGTTTGTTCGACTATGTGGTCGTCATCCCGCCGAGCGGGGGATGGATTTGGGTTTGCATCCCCGGCCTCCCTCAGGTGTTTTCTGCTGAGTTCCAGCAATCTCTCAGTGTGCTTGAGGGTGCAATCGAACAGATCTTCATAGGTGAACGTCAGGCCGCTAATCCAGCCGACGATCTCTATTCCTTCATCTGGTCAGCCTACTTCCTCAGCGTTGGTATCTTGGAAGGAGCCCAGTAAGAATGACAAGGTTCATTGCCCGGTGGATTTCTTACCACCCTGTTTGGATTCTCGCTTCTCTGGGAGCAATTACTATCTTCTTCGGACTGTTCGCGCCCGGGATCGAATTCTTCTCCGACCTTTACGGGATGCTTCCGCAGGACGACCCAGTTGTGCAGCGGTTCGAGGAGACGAAGGAGGATTTCGGCTCACAAAGCATCGTTCTGATCGCCATGACCGCTCCAGACGGCGAAACAATCTTCAGCCTCCCAACATTACGAAAACTTTACACCATCACGGAAGAACTAGAGGTTCTAGAGAATGAAGGGTTATTAGAAGATGTGATCAGCGCCACAAACGTTGACACCGTGCAGGGAACTGATGTGTCTCTAATTGTTGGCCCGATTCTCTCTACGCTCCCTGAGACTGAGGAGGATGCAGCGGAGTTCAAAAGACAGGTCCTAGCGGAACGACAGCTTCTCGGGTCCATCGTCCTTGAAGACGGGTCGGCGGCAGCGCTCATCCTCAAGGTGCACCCTGACATTGAGGGAGACCAGATCAAGATAGACGGGGTTATGAAACGGGTAAACGCAATTCTCGCTCATCATGAGGGGCCGGAAGAGTTCTACGTCACTGGAGACACTCCGCTGATATTCTATACCAACTTATACATGCGCCAGGACCTAGGATTCCTTTTCCCGATCGCCTCTCTTGTCGTCATGGTTGTGCTATTTATCAGCTTTCGAAAATGGCACGGGGTGATGCTGCCGCTTGCCGTGGTGCTTCTTGCGGTGACTTGGACGATTGGACTGATGGCTCTGGTGGGAGTGAAGCTCACCGTCATGTCCGCGTTTCTTCCGATACTACTTGTAGCTGTCGGCTCTGCATACGGAATCCATGTGATTAACGATTACTTTGAGCGGTTGGCACAAACCACGAGATCACGAAGAGCATTGATCGTTCAGGTGGTTGAGGAAATGGCTAGTCCGGTCTTCATAGCGGCTTTCACCACGGCAGTTGGGTTTCTCACTCTCCTGTTTGCGTTCCTGGAACCAATCCGCGAATTTGGCCTGTTTGTAGCAGCAGGTGTGACCTTCTCCTTCATTATTTCCCTCACCCTGATCCCAGCTGTTCTCTCCTTGATCCCCCTATCCAAGAAAGGAAAGCGACGGAATGTTAAGGGATCCCCATTTGAGTGGTGTGCTGGCCGGCTTGCCCATGCTATAGACAAGCGAAGAATCGTCGTGGCAGTGATCGCCGTGATATTCCTAGGGTTGTTCTTGGCCGCACTCCCTGGTCTTACAGTCGAAACAGATATCTCGAAGTACTTCCGGCAGGATTCCCCGGTCATTGTAGGAATGGACTTCGTTGAGGAGAACTTCGGAGGAAGCCTCCAGATGAGTATTGTGGTGGAGACTGAACACCGTGATGGCCTCAAGGACCCGGAGGTCCTGGGCTTCATGGATGCGCTGGAGGGATATATGGGGGCCCTTGGGGTAGTCGGAGATCCCTCATCTCTGGTAGATCTCGTCAAGGAGACGAACTACGCGTTGCACGGGGACGATGAGACATACTATGCCATCCCGGATTCAGCCCGCGCTATCGCCCAAGTGCTCCTCCTGTTTGAGATGGGGGGGGGTGATGTTCTGGAAAGCATGGTCAACCATGACTTCTCTCAAGCCCAGATCACCGCTCCTGTCCGATCGGTCGGAACTGCCGAGCTTCAAGAGCTGTTGAAACGCGTTCAGAATTACATCGACGAAACAATCCCTTCAGGGGTCTCGACCTACATCACGGGGATGCCAAGCGTCTATGTACGTGTGAGTCAGAAGCTGGTCCAATCACAGCTGAGCAGCCTAGTGGTTGGCCTAGTAGGAGTTGGCATTGTCGTTGCGTTACTCATGGGCTCAGTCGTGGCCGGACTCATCGCCATGGTCCCGCTCGTGCTAAGCGTGGTGGGTAACTTCGGGACGATGGCGATAACCGGAGCCAACCTAGACATGGCAACTGTGATGATTGCCAGCATGGTGATTGGCATTGGGGTGGACTACTCGGTTCACTTCATCAGTCGCTATCGCCGAGAACGAGTGCAAGGAACTCCTCACAGAGAAGCTCTTTTCGCTACCTACAACACTGCTGGCAGGGCGATTGTCTACAACGCACTGACCCTAACATTCGGCTTCTTAGTACTGACTATCTCAAATTTCGGTGCCTTCCAAACACTGGGATGGCTGGTAGCACTCACGATGGTGTCGAGTGCGTTGGGGGCACTGCTCATCGTTCCCGTTATCTTGGGCATCGCGAATCCGAAGTTCTTGACACGGTCAGCAGGCGTTGTATGGAGACCCGAGAAGGGCCGTTTTCCATTGTCTTGGCAAACATCTAAGACAGGTTCAATAACTTTAAGTAAAGAACACACCAAATAAGGAGGTAACTGATGAAGAAAGTCGGCAAAGCTATTGTCTGGATCTTTGTTGTGGTGGTAGGTGTAGTCCTGTCCTTGGGTGCCTGGGCGCAGGGGCCTACCGCAGATGAGATACTGGCACTGGTCGCGGAGACCAGCATCATGGGCGGAGAGGGCGGCACTATGGTTGCTACTGTTCGCTTCGAGGTGGCTGTCGAGGAAGGCGAGGCAGTTGCCTATACGTTTAGGGTATTCTCGGCCATGGATGTTGAGGGAGAACCTGACAAGCTCCTCATCGTCTATCTTGATCCTGAACTGGTTGCTGGGACGATGTTTCTCACTCACACCCCCGAGGAAGGAGATGCGCGGATATGGCTCTTCCTCCCGGCATTGGGGTTGGTGAAGGAGATCGTGACAGAGGAGGCCAAGGATCAGGAGTTTATCTCAGGTAGTGGTATCTCCCGTAGTAAAATCGCTGAGGGATTCCAATACCAGGAAGATTACAGCCCGGTTATCACGGGAGAAGAGGAGGTCCGTGGCCTGCCTGCCTACGTTCTACTCCTGACACCCCGAGAGGGCCGTGATACGGATTGGCAGAGCATTAAGCTCTGGGTGTACAAGGAAGAGTTTGTCGTCATTCGAGCCGAGTTCACTGATTGGGAAGGCCGGCTTGCCAAGGTCATGGAAGGGGACGACTTTTACGCAGATGCCGTAGGTTTCTTCTCTCACACAATCACCTTCCAAGACCTTATCGGCGGTGGGTCTTCGCTGATCACGCTGCTCGACCGGGAAATCGCCGATGTTCCAGACGACTATTTTGTACCGGAGAATCTGTCGACCCTGGATCTTGAGGCCCTGCTCGGAAACTAGAACTACTCCTAACGATTAACGATCTACGCTGGCAGACGTTCGACAGCGGGTTCGCACACGGATCGCGCAAGTGCGCATATGCTCTGAAGTTTGGGCGATGTGGCAAACCACGCGTGTACAACACTCGTTTTCAGAGGTGAACCCTAGTGTCATGTCAACCCTCAAGTGTCGGATAAAGACGAGATAGTTTTATCCGACACTTGAGGGTTGACATGACACTAGCTACAGGGATCCGGCGCTTGAGGCACTTCAGGAGCGAAGCTTGGAGCACGAAATACGTGTCGGATGTTTCATAACTAGACATTTAATGTCCAGATGTGCTATTCTCAGCACGCCATGAAGAAAAGAGCACGGAGCTTGAATAGCTGGGTGAATGAGATTCAACGTGTGGGACGCTATACGTTCACGCGTGAGGAAGCAATCCGAGAGCTGAGCCTCCATACAAACACGCTTGAAAAGTCCCTGCAACGAGCAACATCCCAGGGCAGGATCTTGCGTTTACGAAGAGGGTTCTACGTGATTGTTCCTCTGGAATATGCCGTCGTAGGCGCCGTCCCCACTGAATGGTTCATTGATGATCTCATGAAATTCATCGGCAAGTCGTATTACGTAGGCTGCCTCTCCGCGGCGGCCTGGTATGGGGCCTCACATCAACGCGTACAGGAAATGCAGGTTGTTGTCCCAGAGCACGTGCGTGGTATTGAATCGCGCGCAGTGCGTATTCGGTTCCTTCGCTTTGCAGGCATGTCGGAGGCTTTGACGACAAGCAGACGCACCCATACGGGGGATATTCCGGTTTCCACGGCGGAGTGGACGGCGATTGATTTGATACGTTTCCAGAAGCACTACGGAAGCATGGATGCCGCAGCTACGGTCCTGATCGAGTTGGCAGAAGGGCTGAATGCGGACGATCTGACGGCGGCAGCCGGCCGTGAGCGTACGAACGCCTATCTGCAGCGGCTTGGGTGGTTGCTCGAATTCCTCGGACAAGACAGGCTAACACGATCTCTCCACTCTATTGTGATCAATCGCAATCCATCGTACACGCCCCTGAATGCCTCACTGTCGAATCGTAGCGGGCGCCGTGATCTCCGCTGGCGCATCCTAGTCAATGAAGAACCGGAGGCCGACCTGTGATTCCACGTGCCGACATCACGGAATGGCGCTCCGCCGGGCACCCTTGGCGCAATCCGACATCATGGTTGAGCAGGACCTGCTCATCAGCGTCATGCTTGTGGCACTGTTCCGCGATGATACCATCTGCAGCAGCCTTCTCTTTCGAGGAGGTACGGCGCTGCATAAGCTGTATCTCGATCATCCCCTGCGCTATTCGGAAGACATTGATCTCGTGCAACACGAGGCCGGTCCGATTGGACCGCAGTTTGACCGAATTCGGGCGACTTTGCGTGATCAATTTGGTGAACCTCAACGCAAGATAGGCCCGAACGTCGCCACTTTGACCTACAGACTGGAGTCGGAGGACTCCCCGCCGCTGCCGTTGCGTATCAAGATGGAGATCAATACGCGGGAGCACATGCAGATCCTGCCGGCCGCACACAGACAGTTGGATGTTCAGTCTCGCTGGTTTGAAGGGCAAGTGAACGTCCCGATCTATCATCTGGACGAACTGCTCGCCACGAAGCTGAGGGCTTTGTATCAACGAAGGAAGGGTCGCGATCTCTTCGATCTTGCCCTGGCGCTTCGCAGCTTGCCCGTGGATATTGCCCGGCTATGCAAGGTGTTTCACCACTACATGAAAGCCGAGGGTCATCGCATTACAGCCGCAAACTTTCGCGCCAATTTGGCAGCAAAGCTGGACCATCCCGGATTTCTTGGAGATTGCAAGCCACTCATTCGCCCGGGAGCTACGTTCGATCTTCACGAGGATTTCGAACTAATCGACCATGCTCTTTGCCGAGATGACGGTCATTCCGTGTACAAAGCCTTTGCAGCTGACGCAGGCGTGGTCCACAAGGCGGTAAATCTTAGTGCCGGTATTCACGGTGTAGCGGATGTTCCACTACGCCGCGGCAAGGATATGAGAAGGAAAACCCGCTTGGGTTCCCACTTTCTACGTCCTGAGGCCAGCCTCTTTTTAGTGGTTACTCTTACCCTTCCTTTGGCATTGCCTCGCTATCCTTGAAGTTCAGATTTCCGCAGCAGATGCTGATATAGCCTCGCT
>JAJOKK010000003.1 GCA_021129875.1 Candidatus Bipolaricaulota bacterium | reverse complement strand
CCCTTATCGCATAATCCAGCGCCGACAACAGTGAATAGCAATAGAGCCTTCAAGGTTATTCGTCTTTTTTCGGTTCGACGAACGTTCCGTGTCCGAGGATATCGGCGATGTTGGCTTTGGGGTCGAGTACCGGTTCGATCAGCGGAGTCCCCGCTGTCAGTAACGTAGTCACGCCGGGACCGTGGCCCGAGAACATGCAATCGGAATGAACGATGATGCCTATGGTGATCGATCCCTGCCGGTAGGTACGGCCGAAGCGGTTGTCATGATCCATCAACGCCACGAAATCGCCGAAACGGATCTTATCCAGTTTGTACTTCTGCACTGTTGCGGGGTCGCTGGTCATGATGTCGTAGTCTCCCGTACCCGGCATGGTGGCGCCGACGCCGGACCCCATGCAGACGGCCGGAACGAGCGTGGTTACGGGAACACGGAGTTTGCCGTCAGACTCTTTGATGTTCATCTTCTGCAGCAGATCGGGATCCAGGTTGAAGGCTGAGATATCGGGATAGTCTATCAACTTCAGTCCCTGCCCGCGGCCGCGGATAAGGATCTTGTCGTCGTACGTCATCTTCTCCTTAACCTCGCGAGGGAACTCCACCACCACGTGTTCGCTTCCACCATGATGACCAGTGGCATAGCCGATGCTCCCCTGGGCGTCGCCGGAAACGAGCGAAACTGGATTGCCGGCGCACGTATAGAGCTGCAGCGAGACGTTCGGATGATCGAACGGTTTGTCGGTGTTGGCGGTGCAACTAACGCTTGGTTCGACGTGATCTCCGGCCCAGCCGAAGGCCGAATCGCCGACAGCGACGTTGACGGAGATGCCGCCTATCCCCGGCAGTACGAATGGGATGCCTTTATGATCGACACCCCAACGGGCGCGCGTTCTCGGGGGACCGGCCTTGCACTGCAATAGAAATTCGACGACTCGATCTGCGTTTGTTCTGAGCATGACGCCTCCAGCAAAGTTAGATTATCGGCTATTCTACCGTAGATCCGGGTTTATTGCCAAAGCGCTATGTATAACCACGATAGTAGATCATCTGTGATTCTTCACGGATGAATCCGAGATCTTTCAGGTCGCTCGCTGCGACCGAGGTGGTTACAGGTTTTTTATCCCAGGTCAGCACGCGGATCGCCCGCGCCCGGGTCTCGCTTTCGACGATCTGTGGAAGGAGAGCGAGAGCGGCTTGCCGCTTTGCGTCATCCAGGGTGACAAGTGGTGTGAGCCTCTGCCCGCGGTTTTCAATCGCCAGGATCGGTGTGCCGGAAGACAAGACGAGGAAGTTCCCCGGGCGTCGCCGCAGGGAGAGGCCCTCCTTGTTTGTACCTACAACGGATGTTCCGCTGCCGTACGGCAAGAGGGACGACGCGCCGTACGGGTTCGCCGGATCCCAGGTGGAGAGCAGGATCAATCTCTCTACCTGCTGCGGCATGGAAAGGGTTTCGACGGTCTTTTGCAGGGCAAACTGCACCCCGGCAAGGCGCTGTACAAAGATCCCTCGCTCGACCATCCCTTGCCACTCCAGCCGGGAGAGGATCGGGTAGAGAGAGCTCCAGCAGAGCGGTGACTCGGCAAACGTTTCCCGGCATATGAGGCCGTAGCGCGCGAGAAGGTGGGCGATGAGCGCTTCCAGATCGTCCTCGGTCGGTCCGTCCTGCGCCGGCGGAAGGAGCGACCACCGGCCGGCCCCGCCGGTCCATCCCCCTCTGCGCTGTCTTCCAGGACGCCATAACCCTGCGTGCGGCTCTCCGGCCCAGAGCGGGGAGAGGGAATCGTTCGTCACCATCCCTCTCCGGCTCAGTCCCCACAACGCCTGTGCAACACGTGATGGCGGTTCGTCGAGGCGCGCTGCGATCTCGCTCAAGAAGCTCGCCCCGCACTCACGCAAAGAGTCGAGTACCTGCGCTTGCAGCCGATCCGTCTCCCCTTCTTCCAGGCGGAATAAGCGCTGAAAAACGGGCAGGTCTTCGCGCATGGTAAAAGCGATCCGTAAATCTCTTTTGCCCGTAGCCTCCCCGCGCCAGACGAACTCGCCCGTGCAAAGGATCTCTTCGAGGAGACCGTTACGATACCCACGCACCCGCGTTGCTAATATACGCGGCCAGACCGCGATCGGAAGCGGGTGCCAGGCGAGCTGTGTCAACACCTCACGCACTCCATCGGCACCGGTCAGCGGCTCGTTCACATGTTGTAGGTGGAGAAGAAAGTCGGAGAACGCGGCCGGAGAGGCAGGCTGAACCCGCTTTCTCCTCAGGGAGAGGGTAAGGCGGCGGATCCCCTCGACAACCTGTGGAGCCCCGAAGCGGGGCGGACCGCCAGGGACTGTCACACAGACTATGTTCATCTTCGAGAGGAGCCGGTCGAGCGTCTTCTCGGAAATAGGATAGCGGGTAAGAATCTGATCGCGCGTGCAGAGTGCGTGCGCAGCGCAATAGCGGCCGATGAGGAAGAGCAGGTCATCGTCGGTAAGACCGGTGTAGCGGTGTCGCTCCTCTCCGGCGATGAACCGCAATCGCTGCGCAACAGAGGGGATCTCGACCTGGGCCACGCGCCCATCAGTAAGAAGATCCGGAAGGGCGGCTAGCGCTTGCGGCTGCGCACGCTCCTCCAGTTCTTCCCCTGTCAGATCGCCGATCCGCCGGAGGAGTTCCACAAGCTCCGTTCCGTCCCGCGCTCTATCGAACTCCCCTCTCCCCTGCAACCGCTCCTCCATTGCATCGATCGCTGTCCGGTCGAACAGGTGAGAGGAGGTCTCCTTTCCGAGCAGGGCGGAGACGGCCCCAAGGTCGACCCGGCTCCCTTTTGGGAGTGCCTTTGGCTCGTCCCACTCGTAGATGTACTGTGCGGTGAAGTCGAACAGGAGCGACGAGGAGAAGGGCGAGGGGGTTCTCCCCCGGCGGAGCACGAACCGGGCCTTGCCCTCTTCCACTTCCTGCAAGAAACTGCGCAGCTCACGGACTGGAAGAATGTCCTCCATCACCTCTCGATAGGTCTCAGTAACTATTGGAAACGAGCGATACCCGCGAGCGAGCGCCAGGAGATCGCGCGCGCGCAGTCGCTGCAACCAAAGAGGGGTCCTTCGCCCCGGGCGCAGGCGGGGAAGGAGGAGCGCCCGCGCTGCGTTCCGGCGGAACGCAAGACCGAAGAGCGGTGATCCCTCTATCTCGCTTAAGATCAGCGCTTCCACCTCATCGGACCGGAGCGAACGAAGCGTGTCTGCTGCCTGGGTGACGGAGAGGCTGCCTAGTTTGAACAGGATCCCGGCATCGGAGTGGACAGCGAGCGGCACCGTACACGGAGCCGTGCGCAATTCCTCCCCACTCTGCCGACGGAAGGCGGCGAGGGATGCGAGGAGGAGCGCGTGATGGAACGTCCGCCCGAACGGGGACAACAGAGCAAGGCGCGCGTCTCCCAACTCGTCGGAGAAGGCGTCGAGGAGGATCACTCTATCGTTGGGGATAGTCCCTCCCTGTTCCTGCTGATTTGTAAGGTAGGTCCGAAGGTTCTGCGCCGCAGCCGTATCGAGGAAGCACTCCGCTTGCAACCAGTCGTCGAACCCGGAATCGGTCAGGCGCGTCTCGCACTCGCGCAGAAACTCACCGCAGCGGCGGCCGAACTCAGCATCGCGCCCAAACCCCTCCCCACGCCAGAACGGCGTCTGCCCTGCTCTCTCCTCGGATGGAGAGACATGGACACGATCCGAACCTATCTCTGTGATCCGCCATTGCCCGCTCCCGAGAATGATCGTCTCACCAACGCGACGTTCGTAGATGAACTCCTCGTCGAGCTCGCCAAGACGCCCCCCTCCTTCGGCAAGGACGACCGGATACTGGCCGGTATCCGGGATCGCACCCCCGCTCAGAATCGCCCGGCTGCGGCTGCCGGGGAGCGGGTAGAGCCGGTTGTTCACCCGATCCCAAGAAATCAGCGGACGCAGCACGGATGATGCCGGGCTTTGATAACCCCCGGCGAGCATATCGAGGGCGGAGAGGAACGCATCCTTGGTCAAGTCGCGATAGGGGGCGGCCCGGCGGAGCATATCGTACAGAGGCTCAACATTCCGCTCCTGCACCGCGACCATCGCTACCACCTGCTGGGCAAGGATATCGAGCGGCCCCTGTGGAATATGAATCGCGGAGATCTCCCCGCGGATCATTGCTCGCGACAGAGCGGCCATCTCCAAGAGGTCGGCCCGCGTCTTTGGGATGAGGCGGCCCACGCTCGCGGTCCGGTAAGTATGCCCGGCGCGGCCGACCCGCTGCAGTCCACGGGCGACCGAATGAGGTGATTCAACCTGACAGACGAGGTCGATTGCCCCCATATCTATCCCCAGTTCGAGCGACCCGGTGGCGACTAACGCCGGAAGCCGACCGGCCTTCAAGTCCTGTTCGATCTCTCCCCGCCGCTCCTTGGAGATGGATCCATGGTGCGCTTTCACCAGGGTATGTCCAGCGCGCGTGTTCAACGCCGCGGCGATCCGCTCAACACTGCGGCGGTTATTGGCGAAGATGAGCGTTGAACGGTGCGCCTCGATCAGCGTAAGGAGGGTTTCGTAGATTGCCGGCCAGATCGACGGTACTCCGAACGGTGCACCGTCCGGGGCAACATCCTCGCGCGGAAGATCGGTCATATCTACGACAGGCGAGATCACGCCAAGGTCGATCTGTTCTCGCTGTCCGGCATCGATGATCGTCACCGGCCGGGGAGAGCCTGATTCATCGTATCCGCCGAGAAAGTGAGCAATCTTGTCGAGCGGCCGCTGCGTCGCCGACAGCCCGATCCGCACAAACCCTGTTTCAGTGAGAGCCTGCAGCCGTTCGAGGAGGAGGGAGAGGAAGGTCCCTCGCTTATTCCCGCAGAGGGCGTGGATCTCATCGACGATCGTGCAGCGGACCGTGCTAAGGATCTCCCGGGCTCGCTCCGCAGTGAGCAAGAGGTGGAGCGACTCCGGGATGGTGATCAGGATCTGCGGCGGGGTGCGCAGCATTCGCCGCCGCTCTGCAGAAGAGGTATCACCGGTACGCAGGCCGACAGTCACCTTGGGGAGTTCGCATCCAAGGGCGCGGGCGGCCCCGCAGATCCCGGCAAGGGGCGAAGTCAGGTTCCGTTCGATATCCGTTGCCAGCGCCTTGAGCGGCGAAAGGTAGAGGATCTGCACACCGGCGGACATCTCACGCTCTTCTTCCCGGTGGGCGACGAGATCGTTGATCGCAGATAGGAACCCGGCAAGCGTCTTTCCCGATCCTGTCGGAGCACAGATCAGCGTATTCTCGCCACGGGCGATCGCCGGCCAGCCAAGGGCTTGCGCCGGGGTCGGTGCGGCAAAGCTCTCGTCGAACCAGCGCCGCACAGCAGGGTGAAAGAGATCGCGCGAATCCGCCACCATATCAGCCATTCTAGTGGGGAGACCCGGGTTGCGCAATCCGTCTGATCGCCATACACCTGCATGTTGAGGTCGGCTATTAAGCGAACGGAAGATAGCCCCAGCAAGCTTAAGCCACTGAGATCACATACCCTTAAGTTATGCTGTTCTGTTGCGAGTGAAGGCACAGGCAGCGATGCAGTTGGAACACGCAGCGCCGTTTTCTATCCAGAAGGAGTAGCAACGGTCGGCGTTCACCGGCCAACGAAGGATCCCCTCGTTGTTCGATGGCGACACCACCTCGAACGATGGCTCAGGGGCTGTATCGATCGCCTCTGCTGGGCATGCTTCAGCGCACCTGGTGCACCGCTTGCAGCGGTTGGCAACAGCGAACCCGCTCGGTCGATCTGTTACCAGGGGCAGGTTTGTGAATACCTTGCACAGCCGAATGCACGGACCATATTCCGGCGTGATCAGAAGGCCGTTTCGCCCCATCTGCCCGAGCCCTGCATCGACAGCGAGCGGAATGCTCAGGGCTGTGTCGTTTCCCATCGGGATAACGTCGTAGCGAAGGTGGCGGATGAACTGGGCCAAACAAGCGATCGTGAATGCCATCCGCGAGTAGCCGATTCCGGTTGCGGCTGCCGACAGAAAAGACGGCGAAGTCCCGACCGCTTCTCTGTCCATCGCAATCCCTATCACGATGGCATGCTTGTATTTTGGAGGGATCTCGATAGGGTCACCGCTACGATCATGGGAGTAGATCCACTGACTGTCTACCCGACAGATGCCCACCAAATCAGCACCGTACATACGAGCAGTCTCCTTCACCTGCTCGCTCATAAGAACGGGGTCGGTGACCGGATGGTTGTCCAGATGGACCGTACTCGGATCAGCTTGGCCAAGCCTCTTCCAGGAGAAAGCCCCGTTGAAATAGTCATGAACGGTCCATGCAGCCAGTATCCGCGCGAAGTCGATGCGCGAGTAGCCGGGGAGATCACGCGCAACGATCTCTGGCACATTCCTGCGGTAATTTTGCTCATAGAAACCGGCCTGTCTGTCCCAAAACCGCCGCATGAATACCGTCCGCCGCTCATCGAAGCGGGTAAACTTACACGGATCGACCGTGTACGGAAGCTTGTCCATCTGCTCGACCAACCTCCCACCTCCTCGGGCATACGAGAGAGACGCATGCCGCCGCTCTCCGAAGTCTAGGAGAAGAGGGCTGGCTTCTCAAGCTTCCGGCTCTGCTCGCTGCAGGCAATATCCATGATCTACCAATGCCGACAGCTGACGGCAAAAGGGGTGAGGGACCACGGTTAGGGGTCTGGATTGTTAGGGTTTGTTGCCCTCGTCAACACGCTTGGCAATCACGCTGATTGTCGAATAGCAGAGACCAAGGTGATCGCCGACCTCCTTCAATTTGTACTGGTGATTCCGCACAAAGGTTTACCCGTCACTTGTCCCTACAAAATACAATGGTAGACCCTAGCCCACGCTTACATTGCCAGTGCTATCTCAGGCCCATCTCGCACAAGAAACACCGCCTCGCTTCATGCTCATCTTGTACGGCCTCCGGCCTTGCTTTGCA
>JAJOKK010000072.1 GCA_021129875.1 Candidatus Bipolaricaulota bacterium | reverse complement strand
GGGGAACAATCTGTACCATCATGCTATGTACCGCAAACAGATCAAGCGTTCCCGCGGGCTGCGGCGTGCGTCTACCGAGACTGAGAAGATGCGCGGCACCATCACCTCGCCTCTCCCATCAAGGGAGGGGCGGGGGTTGCCCTCTCAAGGGGGGAAGGTGCCATCAACCCTCACTCTTCGTGCGCGTGTGAATCTAGAAGCCACGCTCACTCAAAATGACGATGAGACCTTGAATTCACTCTCCATTATCGCTGCTGTGAAAAGCTTTGCCATCGTAGAAGCCGCATACGCTCTGGGATTAATGACACTGGATTACCATGACTGCTCGCAGCAGATGATCTCTAACCCTTCGCTAGCTAGGAAAGTCCTTCTAGATCCCGAATCCCGGACCACCCTTTCCCCTAAACCCCGAAAATACGCGCGTGTGACGGACGATCGTCCGTGCTAGTTTACGGGGGTCGTGCTTAAGGGTCGTCTTCCCGGCAAGCGCTATCGTCCCTAACAGGTCGGTTCTGATCACTTTCAGCGCGTACTTGTTCTCCTCTTCAAGGTCGTTCGTCACCGGCTCGGCCTCCTCTTCCCGATACCCTGTCAGGAGATCCTCTTCGGGGAGGGCGTCATTGATAATGATGCTGTCGAAGGAGCGGATCTCCAAGTACTGGTTTAGGATGCTCAGATGGTCCTTGAGGCTCAACCGATCGGTCTCTCCAGGTTGGGTCATCAGGTTGGCTACGACTATCTTCTCCGCTGCTGCAGCGACGATCGCCTGAGATATTCGGTCGACTAGTAGGTTGGGAATGAGGCTGGTGAACAGGCTCCCCGGTCCGAGGATGATCAAGTCGGCTCGTTCGATCTCCTTGAGGACCAGGTCGTAAGGGGGAGCGCTCTTATCAGAGAGCTTAATCTGCACGATCCGGCGAGGATCACCGGCGATGCTGCTCTCCCCCTCGATCCATGTCTGATCCTCCATCTGCGCGAGCAGGTTCGTCTTTTTAAGCGTGGCAGGCAGGACACGGCCGCGTATGTTCAGGATGTGGCTCATCTCCTCGATCGCTCGATCGAATCCGCCGGTCGCCTGTTCCAGCCCTACGAGGAGGAGGTTCCCCACGGAGTGCCCGGCAAAGTCGGTCCTCCCTGAGAACCGGTGCTGGAAGAGTCGGGCCATCCGGTCTTCATCCTCGGCAAGGGCGAGGATGCAGTTTCGCACATCGCCGGGCGGGAGGACATCGAGTTCGCTCCGCAGTCGGCCGGAGCTTCCGCCGTCGTCCATCACCGTTACTACCGCGGTTAGGTTGGCCGTCTCCCTTTTTATCCCACGCAGCAGGGTCGACAGGCCGGTTCCTCCGCCCAGGGCGACCACCCGCGGGCCCCGCTCAAGGACGCGCGTACGGTAGATGATCTCCGCTGGTTTTTCGGTGCGGCCGGGGGCGACTCCGCGGGCCACCGAACGGACAAGGCGGGAGATAGCAAGGCCGAACCCGGCGATTCCCGCTGCAAACACAAGCCCGATCAGGACGTGCCGCATCGCTCCGACAATTGGAAGGAGACGATAGATCTCCCCCACCCGCTCCTTGCCAAGCAACTTAAGGAGGGCGAAGACGATCAATCCCATTGAGCCAAGCGATAGGAGCACCCAGCGTTTCACCCTCATTCCGGGGTAGAGCCAGCGCAGTCTCCCTCTCAGGCGCAGGTTCATCATGCGCCCCCGCGGCGAAAACTTATCCGTCCCTTTCCGAGGAGGGTCTCCAATCTCTCCCTTAACGCGGTCGATGGGGTGACAAAGAACCGCTCGCCCGCCCGCACCTCGACCCCGCCGTGTTCACCCTCCACCCGCACGACGACCGGTGCCGTGCCCGGATTCTCCTGCATCAGGGTGCATAGGGGGACAAGTCTATCGCGATCGATCTCGTCCTCCTTCAGGGTCAGTGTGACTGCGAGCGATATCCGGGAAGGGACCTCATCAAGCGGAAAGGTCTCCTCGATGATCAGATTCCGCTCGCCGTTCCGCTCGCCCACACTGACGCGCAACCCGACGAGTTGGTCCTCGGAGAGGAGGGAGGTGGCCCGTTCGAAGACGCTGGGGAAGGCAGTCACCTCGGCCTCGGCCACTCCGTCATCTATGGAGAGGAAGGCCATCTGCTCCCCTTTGTGCGTCTCGATCCTTCGGATTGTTTTCACCTGTCCGCCGATGGTGACGATCATTCCCTTCTGCAGGGTATGCATCGCGGAAAGAGGGGTGCAGTAGAGATCCAGACTCTCCTGGTGGCGATCGAGCGGATGCGCGCTGACGTAGAGGCCGAGGAGCTCCTTTTCGAACTGCAACAGATCACTTTGGGGGAACTCATCCTCAGAGATCTGCGGCTCGGAGACGCTCGTTTTGCAGTCGTCGAAGAGCGATTGCTGCCCGCTCTCCCTCTCTTGACGGGCGACTTGCATCATCTCGATACCCCCGGAGAGGTGGTGGAGGAGCCCGCGGCGCGACGCGCCGAATAGGTCGAACGCCCCCGCCTTAATCAACGCCTCAAGGGTGTCGCGATCTACGCCGTTCACTTCGATCCGCCGGCAGAGATCGAAGAAGGAGGTGAACCGATCTCCCCGCGCGGCAAGGATCGAGTGGATCGCCCCCTCCCCCACGTGTTTGATCGCGGCCAGACCGAAGCGGATGACGCCGTCAGCGACCGGGGTGAAGCTCGACTCGCTCTCGTTTATATCAGGAGGCAGGACTTCGATCCCCATCTTCCGGCACTGCTCGATGTACGCGGCGACTTTGTCCAGGTCTCCCTGCACACTTGCCAGCAGGCTCGCCATGAAGTAGGTCGGGTAGTTCGCCTTGAGGTAGGCGGTCTGGTAGGAGATGAACGCGTAGGCTGTCGTGTGAGACTTATTGAACCCGTAGCTGGAGAATTTCTCCATGTCGCTGAAGCTCTGCACGGCCAGTTCCGCAGCGATCCCGTTCTTCCGGCAACCGATGAGAAACTTGTCGCGTAGCCCGGCCATGATCTCTTTATTCTTCTTCCCCATCGCTTTACGCAGGATGTCGGCCTCGGCAAGGGTGAAGTCGGCCAGCTTCTGCGCCATCTGCATCACCTGATCCTGGTAGATAGGGAGCCCGTAGGTCTCTTCGAGGAGATCTTTCAATGCTGGGTGAGGGTAGGTGATCTCCTGTCGGCCGTTGCGTCGCTCGGCGTAGTCGTCGGTCATCCCGCTCTCCAACGGGCCCGGACGGTAGAGGGCGAGGAGGGCGATGAGGTCCTCGAAACGGTCCGGCTGAACACGACGGATGAGGGCGGTCATCCCCGAGCTTTCCAGCTGAAAGATCCCTGCGGTCTGCCCGTCCCGGAGCATCTGGAAGGTCTTCTCGTCGTCGAACGGGATCACTTCGATATCGATATCGATCCCTGCGCGCTCCCGCAGTGTGCGGCACGCTTCATCGATCAGGGTGAGGTTCCGTAAGCCGAGAAAGTCGAACTTCAGCAGGCCGATCGCCTCGACATCGGTCATGTCGAACTGGGTGACGATCTCCTCATCGTTCACCCGCAACAATGGCACGTAGTGGAGCAACGGTTCGGCCGACATCACCATGCCGGCGGCGTGGGTGGAGCTGTTGCGCGTCAACCCCTCGAGGCGGCGCCCAATATCGATGACCTGTTTCACCGTTTCATCATGTTTGTATGACTCTGCCAGCTCGCCCGCCTGATCGAGCGCCTGCTTCAGGTTGCTACCGTAGGGGATCAGCTTAGCCAACCGGTCGGTCGTCCCGTAGGGAACGCCGAGGACACGGCCGACATCGCGGATCACACTGCGCGCTGCCATGCGGTCGTAGGTGGCGATCTGAGATGTCTTTTCGTGGCTGTACTTATTTTGTACGTACGCAATAACCCTGTCGCGTCCCTTCACGCAGAAGTCGATGTCGAAGTCCGGCATGCTGATGCGATCAGGGTTGAGGAACCGCTCGAAGATCAGGTTGTATTTCAGCGGATCGACACGTGTAATCCCGGTGCAGTAGGAGACCAGACTCCCCGCGGCCGAGCCACGTCCCGGGCCGACCGGAATGCCTTCATCGCGGGCGAAGCGGATGAAGTCCCACGCGATGAGGAAGGAGGTGGCGTACTCCATCCGCTCGATTACGGAGAGTTCGTAGTCGAGCCGCTCTTTCACCTCTGCGGTGATGCTGGGGTACAGTTTTTGAGCGCCTTCGTACGCAAGGTCACGGAGGTGCATATCCGCTGTGATTTCACCCGGAAGAGGGAACGGAGGGATGACGGTCCGGCCGAGGGGGATCTCCAGGTTGCACCGATCGGCGATCAGCCGCGTGTTCTCGAGCGCTTCCGGGATATCGGAGAAGAGTTCCTCCATCTCTGCTGCTGTTCTGAAGTGGTACCCACCTCCGTCGAACCGCCTCCGATCAGGGTCAGTGATCTTCTTGTTCGCGCGGATGTTCAGCAACACCTCGTGCGCTAACCGGTCCTCCGGGGCGAGGTAGTGGACGTCGTTCGTCGCTACGAGCGGTAAGTCGAGCCGGCGTGCGAGTTCGATCGTCCGCTTGCGGAGGATCTTTCCACGCTCCGTCCCGTGGTCCTGGAGTTCGAGGTAGAAGTTCTTCTCGCCGAAGATGTCGGCGTACTCGGCCGCCGCCGTGACTGCATCCTCTGCGCGATCGGCAAGGAGAAGACGAGGGATCTCACCGCTCTCACAGGCTGAGAGGGCGATCAGACCGGAGTGATGGCGGCACAGGAGTTCCTTGTCGGCGCGCGGTTTATAGTAAAACCCCTCGGTGTGGGCAAGGCTGACGATGGCGAGGAGGTTGCGATACCCCTCACTATCCGCCGCCAGGAGGACGAGGTGGTGGAAGCGCTGCCCATTTTCCGCCTTCTTCCGGCGGCGATCGCCCGGGGCGAGGTAGATCTCACAGCCGATGATCGGTTTGATCTCCCGCTTCTTCGCTTCGCGGTAGAACTTGATCACCCCGCTCATCACCCCGTGATCGGTGAGGGCGAGGGCGTCCATCCCGCATGCTGTCGCACGGTCGAGGAGCACGGCGATCTTGCAGGAAGAATCCAGGATGCTGTATTCAGAATGTGTGTGTAGATGAACGAACTGCTCGGTCAACGCTCAATTTCCTTCGATAAAGATGACTTTCTCTTCCCCCGGCTTGACAAGGCCGAGGCGCGCGCGTGCCGCCTCTTCGATCGCTATAGGGCTGTTCCCCAGGGCGAGCCGGATGAGCAGATCTTGCTGCTCTCGCCGCGCTGCCTCTGTCCGCCCGGACAGAACTGCCAGTTCGTGCTGCAGCTGCCTGATCTCGAAGAAGCGGACCAGGTAGAGGGATGCGAGGAGGCCGATGAGGACGATCATCCCAAACAGAAAAAGGCGTCGCCGCCCCATAGGAATAATATTCCACCGGGCAGGCGCCCGACTGTGGGAACGGCCGCGCGAGCGACCACTTGTTCTGCTCGTCCCTATCGTCCTCATCTCACCCCACGGACCGCCAGAGAGCGGTCCGACACCCGGTGCTCCAGTCTTCGTCTACGGCCGGAACCGCGCCGGCCAGGCAACAAGTCCCAGCTCGTACTCCGCTTCGATCCGCAGGAGGCGGTTGTACTTGGCGACCCGCTCGCTGCGCGAGATCGAACCGCTCTTCAGTTGGCCGCACGCTGTTCCTGTGGCAAGATCCGCGATTGCAGTATCCTCAGTCTCCCCGGAACGGTGGGAGACGACGCTGGTGTAGCCGGCAAAGTGGGCCATATCCATGGTGGAGAGCGTCTCCGAGACGGTCCCAATCTGGTTCAGCTTGATCAGGACCGAGTTGGCGATGCCGGCATCGATCCCGTGGCGCAGCTTTTCGGGGTTGGTGACAAAGTTATCGTCCCCGACGATCTGGACCTTCCCTCCGAGCTCGGCGGTGAGCGCCTTCCATCCGGCTTCGTCATCCTCGGCCAGGCCGTCCTCGATCGAGACGAGCGGATAGGCCGTCACCCAGTCCTTGTAGACCGCGATCAGGTCCTCGGCCGTGAGCCGGTTCACCTCACCATCGATTGCGAATCGGTAGTCCCCATCCGCGTAAAAGCTTGTCGCTGCGGCATCGATCGCCAAGGCAACATCCTCCCCGGGTCGGTAGCCGCTCTTCTCGATTGCGGTGACAAGAAGGGAGAGAGCCTCCTTATTATCGTCGAGGTTTGGGGCGAACCCGCCCTCGTCGCCGACCGCGGTCGCCAGCCCTTTCTCCTTCAGAATCTTTTTCAGTGTGTGGAAGACCTCTGCACAACGCCGCACCGCCTCGCGGATCGTTGTCGCCCCGATCGGAACGATCATGAACTCCTGAATATCGACGTTGTTATCCGCGTGTGCTCCGCCGTTCAGCACGTTCACCAGAGGGAGGGGGAGGAGCGGCTCGCGGGCGCCGGCAAGGTAGCGGAAGAACGGAAGCCCGATACTCTCCGCCGCGGCTCGCGCCGTCGCTAGGGAGACGCTGAGGATCGCGTTCGCCCCCAGTCGCCCCTTGTTCTTTGTCCCGTCGAGATCGATCAGCACCCGATCGATCTTCTCCTGCGCCAGTGCGTCCTGACCGACCAGGACCGGGGCGATCTCCTGGAGGACATTGTTAACCGCCTTGGCGACCCCGCGCCCATGGAGCCTGCGAGGATCCCCGTCGCGCAGTTCGAGCGCTTCATAGGTCCCTTTAGATGCGCCGGAAGGGACCGCGGCTCTGCCGAATGTCCCGTCTTCCAGGACGACGTCCGCTTCAACCGTCGGATTTCCACGTGAATCAAAGATTTCGCGCGCTTCGATATCTACAATTACAACCATCTACTCCCCCCTTCATCGAGATACCGGATCATCCGGATACCGTCGACGAGTATACTCATCCCTCTTCCGACAGACAACGACACGTGACCCCAAAACTGTAAGCATTCAGTGAACCCATCAGGCTGTTGCATAACCCTCTTCTCCTTGCAGAACAGAAGCTTTCACCGTCTCGGGGGGTGTAGTAGCCGATTGGGGACTTACT
>JAJOKK010000164.1 GCA_021129875.1 Candidatus Bipolaricaulota bacterium | reverse complement strand
GGCCGGAGTGATGAGTAATAAGTGAAGAGTGAAGAGGGATGTTCTCTATTCTCTGATCTCTATTCTCTGATCTGTGTCTATCAGTGTCAATCCGTGGTTCTAGGCCTGCCACATTCCAGCCAGTATGGGTTTACTGAATGCGTACATCTATCGGGTGTGAAAAGCAGGAAGAGATAGGTGAAGCGCTGAGCGCCCGCGCGTCGGCAACGAGAGAATCAATGCTGACGATGATTGTTCAGCGGATCTTTTCGGCAAGGAGCAAATTTAGGCCTTGGCGCGGCAGCATTGCTGGGCCGGTTAATCTGTTGCGTACAAAGGTCGGCGCCCACACCAATATAAAGCGGAACCACCTTTATGCAGCATGAGTTCCCTCCTTAGGGTAAGCGGCAAAACGCTGAGCCTTCATGGAGTTCCGCTGAGAAAAACGGTCAGAGCAACACGGATAGCAGGATGCCGATCGTTATCAGGCTTCCGACGGTGGTGAGGAGGACGATCGCCGCAACAAGGTCGGCTCGGCGTTTGTAGCGTAACGCGAGGATCAGAGTGTTCACCGCAGTGGGGGTGCTTGCCTGGATGATCAGAACGGCGCGCAGCAGCCCTCCGATTCCGAGAGCTGCTGTCAATCCCCAGGCCAACAGCGGGGGGATCAGCAGCTTGGCCAATGTGATCGGTGCGGCTAGCCGAAAGACGCTCCCGAGCTTGACCCAAGAAAGCTCAATCCCCAAAACGAGAAGCTGGAGCGGGATCGCCGCCTGTGCGAGGAGTTCGATCGGACGGGCGAGCCACGAGGGGATAGCGACCGCTGTTGTGTGCAGAAGCAGGGCGATAACAAGGGCGTACACCCATGGAACCGACAGCAAGGCGTTGGTGAAGGTACGCAACGAACGATCCTTTGACCAGACAGCGATCCCCACGCCCAGCGTGGCCTGCATCGCAATATGGGAGACCATGTAGATAACCCCAAGCGCTAACCCTGGTTCGCCAAAAGCGAAGAGAAGAAGCGGCAACCCATAGTTTCCGACGTTGTTGAACGAGAGAGATAGGGTCACGGCGATGCGCAGATTATCATCCAAGCGCATAATTCGCGCACCGATCAGGCCAAGGACTATGAGGGCAAGGTGCAGAATCATGACGAAGAGGATCACTGTGCCGACCTCTCTTCCGGCGACCGTGTGTGTGTAGATGGAGTGAAAGATGAGCGCCGGGGTGAGGAGGTAGAAGACGATTTTGGTCAACGGTTGCGGATCGAGGCGTAATACGCGACCGATCGCGTAACCGCTCCCCGCGACCAGGAAGATCGGTAATAGAATATCGATAATCACAAGACCGATCTCCTTCCGTGCGCAATCTCTCCAGCTGAAGATCGCCCGCGATCTTCTTTCGTATGCGTATGTTAACCGGCCGTGCGCTGGTCTCGCCACAGCGGACTGTCTGAGCCTGCCTATTAGAATGCGATGGCCGATTGCTCAGACCGATACTGGTGGCGTACAATACGCTGTTACAAGGCTCCTGCACTGGCTTATTGTGCTGTCCACCGACAGGCAAGCCCGTTGTAGGAATGTTGAGTAGGCACCTAAGATAAGGGAGGACTAATTGACGAAAACGATGAGCAGAATCTTGGTTACCGGGGCCGCCGGACAGATCGGTTCCGAACTGACGCTGGCGCTCCGCGAGCGCTATGGGTCTCAAGCCGTAGTCGCCTCGGATATGCGGGCGCTTACAAGCGGCCGTCTGCAGGAGTCGGGGCCGTTTGAAATGCTCGATGTGCTCGACAGGGAAGGGATCGAGAAGGTAGTTGACCGCCATAAGATCGACATCATCTACCACATGGCGGCGATCCTCTCTGCGGTCGGCGAGGAAAAACCACAGTCGGCCTGGAGTGTCAACATAGACGGGTTGCGCAACATTCTGGAAATCGCACGCCTGCGTCAACTTAAACAGGTCTTCTCCCCGAGCTCGATCGCGGTCTTCGGGCCGGAGACGCCACGCGCCTGTGCTCCTCAGGAGACGGTCCTCCGGCCGACTACGATCTACGGGGTGAGTAAGGTAGCGGGAGAACTGCTCGGGAACTACTACGTCCAGCGGTTCGGCCTGGATGTACGTGGTCTGCGTTACCCCGGAATAGTCTCTAGCGAGACCGCGCCGGGCGGGGGAACGACAGACTATGCCGTGGCGATCTTCTACGGCGCGATTGAGGAGAAACGCTATACATGCTTTGTGCGGGAAGACACAACCCTTCCCATGATGTACATGCCCGATTGCATCAAGGCGACAATCGACCTGATGGAGGCCGATCCAGCCCGGCTGATCCACCACTGCGATTTCAACCTCGCCGGAATGAGCTTCTCCGCCGGCGAACTCGCCGGACAGATCAAGGAACAGATCCCGGAGTTCTCGTGTACTTATGCCCCTGATTGGCGGCAGGAGATCGCTGATTCCTGGCCGCAGACGATCGACGATCGTGCGGCGCGGGAAGAGTGGGGCTGGAAACCGAGCTACGATTTGCAGTCAATGGTAAGCGACATGCTCACGCGCCTGCGCGAACGCCGGCGGTAAAGTGTTTTTCGATGAGGATTCATCGCACCTCACGGCCTGAACCCAAGGTGGTTTGCGAAAATTCCTGGCGGGGCTTTTTCATAAACCACCTCAAGGTCCTTGCTTATATTTAGCCTTTATTTATCCTAGAAAGGGAACAGGTTTCTCGGGCTTGCTGCGGTAGAGCGCGGGGAACCGTAAAAAGAACAGAGGCTCCTCTCTGTTTGGCCTGGGAGCATCAACGTCCCGCCGGCAAGTTGTTGGACGCAGGCCACGAGAACTGCCGGCGGGACGCCGGCGCTCCCAGGATCTTTGCGCGGCAACACCTCTAGGTGGGAACCCCGCACCAAACAACGAGGAGCCAAAACAGATAAGCAACGAGTACATAAACTTGACCGAAAGGGAGAGGGATTGTAAACTAAATCGTTTTTAGGCGGGTTTCTTTTTCAAAAGGAGGTGAAGCGCTGCCAACATCGTTGGTCACTGATTAAGACGGAAGGTCGAGTCAATCTGCAATAAGGAGGTTTGAGGAGATGAAATACGCATTAAGTAGTATGCTAGTTGTTGTGTTCCTCTTCAGCTTTACTGTAATCGCAACGAGCGAAGAGGCCCCGGTGCGCGGCGATATGTTGGTCTATGGCATGGTAAGCCCGATGGTGCTGAACCCGATTCTCAGCACCGATGTTCCCTCAGCGGTTGTCCATGGAACGATCTTCAGCGGGCTGATCAAGGTGAACGATCGGATGGAACATAAGCCTGATCTGGCAAAGTCTTGGGAGGTGGAGCTGCTCGACGATGGGAGGATGGTGATGACCTTCCATCTGCGCGAGGATGTCCTATGGCACGACGGCGTCCCGTTCACCGCCGAAGATGCCCTGTTCACCTTTGAAACGATCATGGATGAGTACACGATCACGATAAGGCGCGGTGATTACGAGAAGGTGGAGATCTGGGAGGTCGTCGATCCCCACACGTTCAGGGTGACGTTTGTGGAGCCGTTCGCCCCGGCGCTTACAGCGTTCACCAGGGGGGTCATCCCCAAACACCTGCTCGAAGGTGAGGATATCAACATCGCCCGGTTCAACCATGAGCCGGTCGGAACCGGTCCGTTCGTCTTTCGCGAGTGGGTCCCCGATGTCCATGTCATCGTCGATCGGAACGAGAACTACTTCGGACAGGTCCCCTACTTGGACAGCATCATGTGGAGAATCATCCCTGATGACGAGATACTCATGATGGAGTTGGAGGCCGGCGCGATCGACTTTGCCGGAATCCCCACAATTCACTACCGCAGGATGCGCGAAGTCGATCACGTATACGTGCATCGCTTTCCCGGTCTGCGCTTCACCTATTTCGGGTGGAACGAACGGCTCCCTAAATTCGACGACGATCGGGTAAGAAGAGCACTTACCCTGGCCCTCGATCGGGAGATAATGGCCGAAGTGATATACAAGGGTTTAGCCGTTCCGGCGACCGGGCCGTTCCCGCCCGTATCCTGGGCGACCAACCCGGATGTGGTTCCGCTGCCCTACGATCCAGAGGAGGCAAAGCGGCTCCTCGCTGAAGCAGGGTGGACGGATACCGATGGCGATGGCTGGCTCGATCGGGACGGTATAAAATTCGAGTTCGAGTTCCTCGGCCAGGCTGGAGATCCCGTAGATATGATGATCATCGAGCTGGCGATGGAACACTACAGGGCGATCGGGGTGAAGCTCAACCCTCTCTTCCTCGAATGGGGTGACTTTGTCAGTCGGCTCGATCCGCCGCGTCGTGAATTCGAGGCGTTCTTCCTCGGTTTCAGCGTCGGAGTTGATCCTGACGTGCACGTGTTCTACCACTCCGGTCAAGCGGAATGGGGATTCAACGACACCAACTTCGTCGATACCATCACTGACGTATTGATCTATGCCGGTCGCAGAACCCTGGCATTCGAGCAGAGGAGAGACATCTATTGGGAGTTGCATTACCGACTGAACGAACTACAGCCGGTGAGCTTCATGTTCTTCCCTGAAAGCCTGGTTGGAGTTGAACGCCGTTTCCGGGGGATCGTTCCCACCCCGGTCGGGCTCCTATGGAACATCGAATATTGGTGGGTTCCCGAGGATCTGCAACGGCATTAGAGCAGTATGACGCGGAGGGCATAGGGCAGAACGCGCGTTGAACATGACGACCGTTCCCTTGCTCTCCGCATTTTTTCGAGCAAGGAGCGTAGTGATGCTGTCTTATATAGCTCGCCGAATATCAGTTGCGATACCGCTTCTTCTCTGCATCACGTTCA
Organism: Candidatus Bipolaricaulota bacterium; assembly: GCA_021129875.1. Lineage (GTDB taxonomy): Bacteria > Bipolaricaulota > Bipolaricaulia > UBA7950 > UBA9294 > JAJOKK01. The sequence goes on along the minus strand of JAJOKK010000164.1, from coordinate 2,232 downwards.
TCACCTTCGCGATGATGCACCTCGCCCCCGGCGGACTGTCCGGGGTATTTGTCGGGGCGCGTGTACGCCGGGAAGAGGATCGGATGGCGATCATCAGGCACTATGGTCTTGATCAGCCATTCCCAGTGCGCTATGCGCGCTGGCTAGGACGGATGTTCCGGGGGGACTTCGGCCACTCGCTCGTCTATCGCCGACCGGTGTTGGAGATGGTTGTCGAGCGAATTCCCGCGACACTGCAGCTGACTATCCCCGCGATGTTGGTAAGCGTGCTTGTAGCGATTCCAATCGGAATCCTGTCGGCGATACGGCAGTACTCGATCGCTGATATGCTCTCTACATTCTTCGCCTTCCTCTTCGTCTCCACTCCCTCTTTCTTTCTGGGGTTGGTCGCCATCCTTGTGCTGTCCGTTCACCTTGGGTGGTTACCGATATCAGGGATGAGCACATTAGGGCTACAAGATCCGTCTTGGTGGGTGGCATTTGTCGATCGGTTACGCCATCTCGTGATCCCGGCTGGCATCGTGCTCGGATTAGGATTCACCGCGGGTCTCATCCGTTATGTCCGTGCCAGCATGCTTGAGGTGATCCACCAGGACTACATCCGCACCGCCCAATCTAAGGGGCTGCGAGGGTATGTGGTAGTCTGGAAGCACGCGCTGCGCAACTCGCTCCTTCCGGTGGTGACAATCCTCGGGCTGTGGGTCCCATTCATCCTCAGCGGCGCAATGATCGCAGAGACAATCTCCGCATGGCCGGGGATGGGCAGACTTGCGGTCAGCGCAGTCTTTGCGCGGGACTATCCGGTGGTGATGGCGACGCTTCTGATGGTCGCGGCAATGACCGTGCTAGGGAACCTCCTTGCAGATCTCGCCTATGCGATCCTAGATCCGCGCATCAGATATGGTTAACCCCATCCTACGAGACTGTTCTGCGAACTGATACTCCTTAATAAGCAGCGAAAAGCACGAAGAGCGTCAAGAAAGATTGACTGATTTAGCATCGCAGACTTGATAGACGAGCTGCAATTCTTTGGGGGAGTGGCAACATGTTGAACCACAGAGACTGTGGTCTTTATAACGCGGAGAGGTTGAGATACTTATGGCTGTCATAAAGAAGAAGAGCACCTTTCTGGCTATCTTTTGGCGCCAATTCAGCAGGAATCGAATGGCCCTCGCCGGGGGGATGCTCGTCGTGTTCTTCACAGTGATCGCAATCCTCGCTCCGTTTTTGGCGCCACACGATCCTCGCACCCCGAATATCCGTAATCGGATGCAACCGCCAAGCGAGGAGCATCTGTTGGGGACCGACGCACTGGGGCGGGATATGCTTAGCCGGACGATTCATGGAGCGCGTATCTCTCTTCTGATCGCGGTATTAGCGGTCGCCCTTTCGATTACCATCGGAATTCTGCTGGGATCGCTTGCCGGCTACTACGGCGGATTGTTTGATAGCCTTCTCATGCGGTTTGTGGACCTGGTCCTCTCCTTTCCAACCCTCTATCTGCTCATCACCCTGGTCGCCCTTGTCGGGCCAAGCATCTTCATGCTGGTGCTGGTCATGGGAGGTCTGGGCTGGACAGGGACAGCCCGAATCGTGCGGGCCGAGTTCCTTAGGCTGCGCGAACAGGAGTTCTCTGAGGCGGCACGCGCGATAGGCGCAGGAAACCTGCGAATCATGTTTCGGCATCTGCTCCCCAACGCGATGGCACCGATCATCGTCGCCACCACACTCGGGGTTCCTGGAGTGATTTTAGGAGAAAGCGCTCTCAGTTTTCTCGGGCTCGGTGTATTGCCGCCGGAGATGAGTTGGGGTACCCTGGTCAATGCAGGGCTTCCGTTCTTCCGCACCGCGTGGTGGCTTCCAATCTTCCCGGGACTGGCAATCTTTCTGTGCGTATTGGGATTCAACTTCCTTGGCGACGGCCTGCGCGACGCACTCGATCCGCGCTTGAAACGATAGTCTCTTCGACTTCCGCAAGTTGCGTGTCCGCTGTCCATTGCACGCAATAGGCAAATCACCTGGGCGGGGTAAAAGTGCTATTGAAGACGATTTCCCTGCCATTCCGTATCCCCGTCCACGCCTCCTGAGACCAAGACACACTCATACCACCATCTGGGAGTAGGTGGCGAATATGGCGCGTTACGCTCGGAGTGCGAGCACTGCCCATCTTGGTGATTGGGGTGAGCGATACGGCTATGCGTTAGCCCTTTGTTGGAAGTGTCTGTCGATCCA
>JAJOKK010000228.1 GCA_021129875.1 Candidatus Bipolaricaulota bacterium | reverse complement strand
GGGAGAAAACTCACGACGAGCAGGATCGAAAACTTCCACCTACCCACTCAAAACGACGAAGAGCCTTCTTAAGTTGCCCCGCCCTGCAAGAGCGGGTAGGATTAGACTTGAGATGGGTCTGCTTAGGGTGGGAGAAAGGGCGGGATTTCAAATTTCAGAGCGGTTGACTCCTCAGGGGGATCAACCTCAGGCGATTGCCGAGTTGACCGAGGGGATCCTCACCGGAATGGGGATCCAGACACTCATTGGGGCGACGGGAACCGGTAAGACGTTTACGATCGCCAATGTGATCCAGAAGATCCAGCGGCCGACACTCATCATTGCCCATAACAAGACACTCGTCGCCCAGCTGTGCAACGAGTTTCGCGAACTCTTCCCGGATAACGCAGTCCACTACTTTGTCTCCTACTACGACTACTATCAGCCGGAAGCGTACCTGCCGCAGACCGATACGTACATTGAGAAGGATTCTTCGATCAACGATGAGATCGATCGCCTGCGCCACGCAGCGACTTGCGCCCTGTTCGAGCGGCGCGACGTGATCATCGTCGCCTCGGTCTCCTGCATCTACGGCCTCGGCTCACCTGAGAACTACCATGATATGTCGATCACCCTCTCGTTGAACGGGGGGCAGGATCGCGACGATGTGATGCGCAGCCTTGTCGCCCTGCAGTACACGCGGAATGAGATAGCCTTTACGCGGGGGACCTTTCGCGCCCGCGGGGATACGTTGGAGATCATCCCCGCCTACGAGGAGAAGATCGTGCGGGCCGAGTTCTTCGGCGATGAGATCGAGCGTATCGTGATCCTCGATCCGATCAGTGGACACCTGCTAAGCGAGGAGGAGGAGATCACGATCTATCCGGCATCCCACTTCATCACCCCGCGACAGCGGACGCGTCGCGCGATCGTGGCGATCGAAGAGGAGTTGGAAGAGCGCCTGGCAGAGCTCCGCAAGGAAGAGAAGCTGCTCGAGGTACAGCGTCTTGAGCAGCGGACGCGCTACGATCTGGAGATGATGCAGGAGATGGGATATTGTTCGGGGATTGAGAACTACTCGCGTCATCTGGACGGGCGTACTCCGGGCCGGCCGCCTTCCGTCCTCATCGACTACTTCCCGTCGGATTTTCTGATGGTGATCGACGAATCGCATCAGACCGTCCCGCAGGTTCGGGCGATGTATCACGGTGACCGGTCGCGCAAGGGGACCCTCGTCAATTACGGGTTCCGCCTTCCCTCCGCTCTCGACAACCGGCCGCTCATGTTCCCGGAGTTTGAGGAGCGGTTGAATCAGGTGATCTTCACCTCGGCCACCCCCGGACTGTACGAGAAAGACAGGTCGGAACAGATGGTGGAACAGATCATCCGCCCAACCGGGCTGATCGACCCCGAGGTGAAGATCCACCCGGTCACCGGGCAGGTCGACCACCTGATCGAGGAGGTAAGGGTTGTTGTTGCGCGGAATGAGAGGGTGCTGGTCACCACCCTCACCAAGCGGATGGCCGAGGACCTCACCGAATACCTGGTCGATCTGGGGGTCAAGGCGCGGTACCTCCACTCGGAGATCGATACCCTCGAACGGGTGGAGATCCTGCGCGACCTGCGGCTGGGGAAGTTCGACGTGCTGGTCGGGATCAACCTCCTCCGTGAGGGGCTCGACCTCCCTGAGGTGTCGCTCGTCGGGATCCTCGATGCGGACAAAGAGGGGTTCCTCCGTTCGGGGACAGCGCTCATCCAGACGATCGGGCGAGCCGCGCGGAATGTTAACGGGAAGGTCCTTCTGTACGCCGATAGGATTACCAATTCGATTCGTTATGCGGTCAGCGAGACCGACCGGCGGCGGGAGATCCAGAGCGCGTACAACGAGGAGCATGGGATTGTCCCCAAGACGATCGAACGGCCGGTCACCGATATCGTCCAGCCGCTGCGCGCCTCTGATCTGCGGGAGCCCACTCCGGAGTATGAACCCGACCGGCAGTCGCGCGGTGAGATCGTTGCGGAGATGAAAGACCTCGAACAAGAGATGCTGGCAGCGGCCGACCGGTTGGAGTTCGAACGGGCGGCGGCTTTGCGCGATGAGATAAAGGAGCTACGAAAGAAGCTATGAATATACTGCACGTGAAAGGGGCGAGGGAACACAACTTGAAGGATATCGACGTTGAAATCCCACGCGACAAGCTCGTCGTTATCACCGGGATCTCCGGGTCGGGGAAGAGCTCGCTCGCCTTCGATACGATCTACGCTGAAGGGCGCCGCCGCTACGTTGAATCGCTCTCGGCGTACGCGCGGCAGTTCCTCGGCCAGATGGAGAAACCGGACGTTGATTTTATTGAGGGGCTCTCACCCGCGATCTCGATCGACCAGAAGACGCGCAGTCACAACCCGCGTTCGACAGTGGGGACGGTGACCGAGATCTACGACTACCTGCGGCTACTCTACGCGCGGATCGGCCACCCTCACTGCTATAAGTGCGGCCGACCGATCACCCGACAGTCGGCCGAGAAGGTGGTCGACGCGATCATGACCCTCCCCCGGGGTTCGAAGGTGCAGGTCCTTGCCCCGATCGTGCGCGGCCGTAAAGGGGAGTACAAGCAGACGTTCGAGGAGATCCGCCAGGAAGGATTTACGCGGGTGCGGGTCGACGGGATTGTGCGCACCCTGTACGAGGAGATTGAGCTGGTCAAGCAGAAGAAGCACACGATCGAGATCGTGGTCGACCGTGTCGTGGTCGAGCCGCGCAAGCGCGGCCGGATCGCCGACTCGGTGGAGACGGCGTTGAAACACGGAGGGGGGATCGCCTCCGTCCTCACCGAGGATGGAGAGGAGCGCCTTTACAGCGAGCACTACGCATGCATCCACTGCGGGGTCAGCTACGAGGAACTCTCCCCGCGGATGTTCTCGTTCAACAACCCGTACGGGGCATGCCCTGAGTGCAGCGGGCTCGGATCCAGGAAGAAGATCGACCCGGAACTGATCGTCGATCCGACGCGAGGGCTCCTCAACGGCGGGCTCCTCCCGTGGGCCACCTCCAAGAGCCGCTGGTTCGAAGCCGAGATGAACGCCCTCTGCCATCTGCTGGAGATCAGTCCGCACGAACCGCTGGGCCAGCTTTCCGAAGAGAAGCTAGATCTGATCCTTTACGGGACAAAGGGGAAGAAGATCGAGTTCGACTACACATCGACCAAGGGGCGCACCCGCACGTACACGCGTGCCTTTCGCGGGGTGGTCCCCACCCTTGAACGCTGGTACCGAGAGACAAGCTCGGAGGAATGGCGGGGGGAGACGGAGCAGTTCATGGCCACCCTCCCCTGCCCGGTCTGTGACGGGGCCCGGTTGAAGCCGGAGCTTCTGGCGGTCACCGTGAACGGACTGAACATCAATCAGGTCACATCCCTGTCGATAAGTGACGCCCTCACCTTCTTTGAGGATCGCGTCATCTCCTCGCGCGAGGAGATGATCGCCGCCCAGATCTTCAAGGAGATCAAGGCACGGCTCGGGTTCATGGTTGCAGTCGGCCTTAACTACCTCACCCTTGACAGGCAGGCAGGAACACTCGCCGGTGGAGAAGCACAGCGGATCAGGCTCGCCACCCAGATCGGGAGCCAGCTGACAGGAGTTCTCTACGTCCTTGACGAGCCATCGATCGGCCTGCATCAGCGAGACAATCGCCGTCTCTTGGCGACGCTCAAGGGGCTGCGTGACCTGGGGAACACAGTCCTCGTCGTCGAGCACGACGAGGAGACGATGCTCGAGAGCGACTACATCATCGACCTCGGTCCCGGCGCCGGGGCGCACGGGGGGGAGATCGTGGCGGCGGGGACCCCGGACGAGATCGCCGCCTGTCCCCGTTCGATCACCGGCCAATACCTCTCCGGCGCACTAGCAATAGATATCCCCGCAAAGCGTCGGGACGGGAACGGGAATCTGCTCAAGATAATCGGTGCAACGGAGCACAACCTGCGGGGGATAGATGTGGAGGTCCCGCTCGGCCGCTTCGTCTGCGTAACCGGTGTCTCCGGCTCGGGGAAGAGCTCGCTCATCGAGGACGTCCTCTACCGCGGAGTCGCCTACCGGCTGCGCCAGATGATCCGCCGGCCCGGGAAGCACGAGGAGATCGTCGGGATCGAGAAGATCGACAAGGTGATTGAGATAGACCAGTCGCCGATCGGCCGCACCCCGCGCTCCAACCCGGCTACTTACACTAAGCTGTTCGACGATATCCGCCAGCTATTCGCCCGCACCCCGGACGCACGGCTGCGCGGCTACCCCGCGGGGAGGTTCAGCTTCAACGTCAAAGGCGGCCGCTGTGAGAGCTGCCAAGGGCAAGGGAAGGAGAAGATTGAGATGCATTTTCTCCCCGACATCTATGTGCCGTGCGAAGTCTGTCGCGGGACGCGGTACAACCGCGAAACCCTGCAGATTCGCTACAAAGGAAGGACGATCGCCGACGTCCTCGCCATGCCGGTCGAGGAAGCGCTCACCTTCTTCGCCAATATTCCGCGCGTGCGCAAGAAGCTTCAGACCCTCTACGACGTCGGCCTCTCCTACATCGAACTCGGCCAGCCCGCGACCGAACTCTCCGGGGGGGAAGCGCAGCGGATCAAGCTGGCGAAGGAACTCTCCCGGAAGGCGACCGGGAAGACACTGTACATACTCGACGAACCGACGACCGGGCTGCACGCGGCCGATGTCAGCAAGCTCCTGCAGGTGCTGCACCGCCTGGTCGAGACCGGGAATACCGTGGTCGTGATCGAGCACAACCTGGACGTGATCAAGACCGCCGACTGGATCATTGACCTTGGCCCTGAAGGCGGGGACGGCGGAGGGATGGTGATCGCCGCCGGGACCCCGGAGAAGGTCGCGCAGACACCAGGTTCCTATACGGGCGAGTACCTCGCTGCGATCCTACAGGAAAGGCTGACCGTAGCAGCATAGCAGCACCTCGCTCGCTTGCATCGTCCGTCCGGTCTGCGTTAGACTCGCTGCCATCGTCTGAGTCGATTTCGTCCGGTTCGCAAACCAAGAAAAAAAGGGGAAATAAATGCAAATTGGCAGGGTACAGCGCGTTCGTTTGGGTGAGTTTCCCACCCCGCTGCAGGAACTGAAGAATCTACGGAAGCATCTTAACGGCCCGCAAATCTTCATCAAACGGGACGACCTCAACGGCCTCGGCCTGGGGGGGAACAAGCTGCGCAAGCTTGAGTACGCGATGGCAGAGGCAACAGAGCAGGGGGCGACAGCAGTCATCACCGTCGGCGCAGTGCAGAGCAATCACGCCCGGCTGACCACAGCCGCAGCGAACCGATTAGGGCTCAAGACCTACCTTGTCCTCAGGGGAGAGGAGCCGAAGAATGCAACAGGGAATTTCCTGATAGATAAACTGCTCGCTGCAGAAGAGATCCACTGTCTTCAAGGATCGGCCTATTCCGACAAGGATGAACTCGCTTCGTTAGTAAAAGAGACGGTCGAACGACTGGAGAAGGACCTGCGGGAGAAAGGTGAAACCCCCTACTACATACCGAACGGCTGCCGGTCGCTCCACGGCGCCTTAGGCTACTCCAGCTGCATCCTTGAGATTGTCACCCGGCTGAGAGAAGAGCAACTCTCCCCCGATTGCATCGTGACAGCCTGCGGCACATCCAGTACCCTGACCGGCCTTGCTCTTGGATCGGTCTTGTACGCACAGGAAGAAATGAAAGTCCTTGGAATGAGCATCTCGGCGAGCAAGGAAGCGCTCGATAAAAAGATCGAACGCGGCCTGGCTGAAGCAGTGAAGTTCCTCGACCTGAAGCAGGCGATCGACAAAGATCTGATCACGATCTACGACGAGTATATCGGAGAGGCCTATGGAGCGGCGACAGACGAGATGAGAGAGGCAGTCCGGCTGGTCGCGCGAACAGAGGGGATCATCCTCGATCCGGTCTACACCGGAAAGGCGATGGCCGGGCTGATCGATCTGATTCGCAAAGGACATTTTAGAAGGGACGACGTTGTTGTGTTCCTGCACACCGGCGGAGTCCCCGGCCTGTTCGCCGAGCAACAGAGCGCGACCTTTTAGAACAAAAACAGATCATGCGCAGAGATCCTGGGAGCGCACGACGCCCCGCCGGCAAGGTGTTGGGCGCCTGCCCTATGGAATAGGGGCCAGGGGACTTATTCCACGGGGCAGGCCAAGGTGAAGTAATACAGCATCATCCGGTTGCTTGATCTTAAGGAGGTATCACATGCAAAGCAGACTAAATATCGCGCTAATAGTCATAACAGCTCTTCTCCTCGGCGGCGGTGTGATGGCATCGGCTGAGACGGCTATTCCGTGTCCGCATGCAACCGCAGTAATGGAGAGGGTATGGCAAGTCTATGATGGAATGACGTCCTTTCATGGCATGTCAATATCTACCACAATTTTAGATCGAACTGCTGAGGTTGAGGGAGAGGCAGACACTGTCAGAGTCTCTCATATGGAACTATGGTTTAATTATCCTCGCATACGAATGGACACGACAAGAGAAATAGACGATTCTCAGGATACCTCCACAGCTATCTCCGGCTTGCAAACAGGGTTCACCTATATATACAGTAGTGGTCAATGGAGCAAAACGGGCCACCATTCTGTAGAAATGGGTTTTATGTATATTTTCCTTCTGTGTACGGATACTCCCTATACCGCAGTGCGTGAGGAGATGCTTGCTGGCCGAGCGGTATGGGTCGTCGAGGGAGAGGTTCTTCCGTTCTATGGCATGCTATTACAGACAACATGGTGGGTAGATCAACAGACTTACTTTATTGCGCAAATGGTGGTAGTACGCGAGATAACGCCGGGTACCATTAGGACTACCACCGTTCAGTGGACGGAATTTGCGCCTCATATCGCCATCCCGGATGAGAAGTTCGCTGTACCGAAAGACGTACCGCTTCCTAAACGTCGATTTATGCCTTTTGACCCACCGACCGCTCCCTTCCCAGCGCCGGAATTCCGCGCCGTTGACATAACAGGAGAGGAGATCTCGCTCGTCGATCTGCGCGGCAAGGTCGTCTTGCTCAACTTCTGGGCCAGTTGGTGCCGTCCAT
>JAJOKK010000221.1:5696-7114 GCA_021129875.1 Candidatus Bipolaricaulota bacterium | reverse complement strand
AATGCGCCCTGCCCGCGCGATTGCGCGCAGGCAGGCGGCAGACTGGTCCAGAGAATCGGCTACCCTTAACCGATCACGTATGCAGAAGCGTTCACCGTCTCGGGGGGTGTAGTAGCCGATTGGGGACTTACTGCACCCCCCGATGCGGTAAAATGCTTGAAACTAGGGAGTTGGGATTGAAGACGAGCGGTAGAAAGGGTTCACGCAACAGGTGCACCGGCCAAGAGTGTAACTTCTGTTGCAACTTCAGTACGTCTAAGCGAAAATAGATTCGACGGTAAAGTCTAACATCAGGTGTCCACTACGGCAAAGGAGAGCTGAAGCATGAAGAAGGTAGCGATTAATGGGTTCGGGCGGATCGGGCGGGCGTTCTTCCGCAGTGCGTTCGAACGCAAGGATATGGAGATTGTGGCGATCAATGACCCTTTTATCACCCCGGAGACGGCGAGGTATCTCCTCTCCTACGATTCAGTCTATCTCCGCTACGGGTTAGAGGTGGTCGTCAACAAGAAGGATAAAGGGATCACGGTGGACGGTGTCTTCGTCCCGCTCCTTTCGGAGGAGGACCCGCAAAACCTTCCCTGGCTCGAGAAAGGGATCGATCTGGTGATCGAGTCGACCGGGGCATTCCTCTCCCCGGATAATGCGGGCTTGCACCTTAAGGCCGGGGCGGCGCGCGTCCTCCTCTCAGCTCCTCCAAAAGAGGGCGATATTCCACAGATCGTGTACGGGGTGAACCATGAGACGGTAAAACTGGAAGGCCACAAGATAGTGTCGGCCGCCTCTTGCACCACTAACTCGCTCGTCCCGATCGCCCACGTGCTGGAGCGCGAGTTCGGGATCGTCCGCGCTTTCCTGACGACGGTGCACGGATATACCGGCGATCAGCGACTGGTCGATGCGCCGCACAAGCGTCTCTCCCGCAGCCGCGCAGCCGCGGTCAACATCATCCCTACGACGACCGGCGCCGCGCAGGCAACGGCCAAGGTGATCCCCGCCCTTGTGGGGAAGATGGACGGGATCGCGCTCCGTGTTCCGGTCGTCACCGGCTCGGTGAGCGACTTCACCGTCGAGCTGCAACGGGATGTCTCTATAGATGAGGTGAACAAGGCCTTCTGTTCTTATGCGAAAAAAGAGCTTGCCGGGATCCTCGGGGTGAGCGAGGATCCGATCGTGTCGACCGACATTATCGGCGATCCACGGGCGAGCGTTGTCGACCTGTCGATGACTAAGATGGTCGATCGCCGCTTGATCAAGGTCCTGGCCTTCTACGACAACGAATGGGGCTACACGAGTCAACTTGTGCGCGTGGCGACGATCCTTTAAGCGCGGTCGTGGGGGATGGGGGGGCAAGAATCTGCTCGCCCTCCTCTTTCCGCCGCGCTGCCTTATCTGTAGCCGCCCGATCGATAACCTAC
>JAJOKK010000221.1:0-5596 GCA_021129875.1 Candidatus Bipolaricaulota bacterium | reverse complement strand
ACTGGTCGACGATCTTACAATACTCTGCGCGCGATGCGAACATGAGCTCCCCGCGCTTGCCGGGTTCCGCTGCCATCAGTGTCAGGAGCCGCTTGCAGAGGAGGGTCTCGACCTGTGCCGTGCATGTGGGACGAGCGATCGTGGGTTCGACCTCATGCGTGCGCTCGGTCCGTACGCCGGAGGATGGGGGACGCTGGTCCGCGCCCTGAAGTTTGAGCGGGAGAAGGCGGTCGCGGAGTTCATCGCCAAACGTATGGCTGCGTGCCTCGTCTCACAGCGGCCGTTCGGGCGGATCGATGTCGTCTCCTACGTCCCGATGAGCCGTTCCGCAGTACGCGCTCGCGGGTTCAACCAGGCCAGGTTGCTCGCGGCCGGGGTGGCGACAAAGCTTGATTTGCCGCTGGAAAAGCTCCTTGTAAAATCACGGCGGACACTTCCGCAGGCCGGGCTCTCCGCCCGTCGACGGCGGGAGAACTTGCGCGGCGCTTTTCAGCTGATAAGATCCGGGGAGGGGAACGTTCTTCTCATAGACGATATCTTTACGACCGGTTCGACTGCGGAAGCGTGTGCGCACACGTTGAAATCCGGTGGATATGAGAAGATCTTCGTTCTCACCGCAGCGCGCGCTTGATGAAGGGGGAAGGATGAAGGTTAAATCGATCTGTCTGGGAAGATTAGCAACCAACTGCTACTTGATCGAAATCGACCGGGTGCGGATCATCATCGACCCGGCTGAGCCGTCGGAAGAGCTCTTCTCGTTCATTGGGGAACAGAAGATCGATCTGGTGGTAAATACTCACGGACACTTCGATCACGTAGGGGGCAACTGGATCTTGCAAGACGCAGGGGCGCAGGTCTTATTGCACCGTGCCGATCTTCCACTCGTCGACCGATACTACCCGAATCATCCGGCGATCGACCGCTACCTCGAGGAGGGTGATCTTATCGCCGGGGAGCTGCGCGTGATCCATACCCCGGGCCATTCCCCAGGGAGCGTGATCCTCGCTGCCGATGGGGTGCTCTTTGTTGGGGATCTCCTCTTCGCCGGCTCGATCGGCCGCACCGATTTTCCTGGCGGATCGTTGGAAGAGATGAAACGATCATTGAAGAAGCTCCTCTCCCTGCCCGGTGACTACCAGATCTACCCGGGGCACGGCGAGGCAACGACTCTGGAGCAGGAACGGCGGACAAACCCGTTCCTCCTCTCCTGGAGGTGATCGATGCGCAGAGAGCGCGCCGCTGTGCAGGCGGTCAGGGAGAGGGCCGATATCGTCTCCGTAATCTCCCGCTATCTCTCATTGGCGAAAGCGGGGACAGAATACAAAGGGCGCTGTCCGTTCCATAAAGATGACACACCCTCGCTGATGGTCAGCCCGGAAAAGGGGCTGTGGCACTGCTTCGGCTGCGGCGAGGGCGGGGATATATTCGCCTTCCTGATGAAGATTGAGCGGATAGCCTTCCCCGAAGCGCTGGAACGGCTCGCAAGCGAGGTCGGGATCTCACTTGAACGACGTGATGATGGGAAACAGGACAAATTGAGGGTATTGAACGCAACGGTTGCGGACTATTTCGCCGTGAACCTGACCGATAGAGCCGCAGGGAGGAAGGCGCGGGAGTACCTGATCGGTCGCGGGTACGAGGAGGAGACGTGGGAACAGTTCGGACTGGGGTACGCTCTTCCCGGATGGGAACACCTCAAGAAGCGCTTTTCCAAAACCTATAGCGAGCAGACCTTGCTAGATCTCGGCCTGCTCGTTCGCGGAGAAAAAGGTTCCTACGATCGCTTCCGCGACCGCGTAATCTTCCCCATATACGACCTTACCTCTCGCCCGATCGCCTTCGGCGGGAGGACGTTCAGCGGAGAGCCGAAGTACCTGAACTCGCCGAAGAGCACCCTCTTCGACAAGGGGAGACACCTGTACGGGCTCTCCTGGGCGAGAGAGGCGCTGCAGGCGCAGCGAACAGCGATCCTGGTCGAAGGGTATACCGACGTCCTCTCGCTCCACCGGGCCGGGGTCACCCGCGCGGTAGGGAGCATGGGGACAGCGTTAACACAGGAACAAGCAGCTCTTCTCGGGCGGTTCGTCGAGGAGGTGGTGATCGTCTACGATCGCGACACGGCCGGAGGGGCCGCTTCCCTGCGCGGGATGCAGGTCCTCCGGAACAGTGGGCTTTCCGTGCGTGTCGCCGCCCTCCCTCAAGGGGATGATCCCGACGGGTTCGTCCGTCGCAACGGGGCGGAGCAGTTCTTGGATGTCGTGCACAAGGCGATCCCGTTTCACCTCTTCTTCATCGAGTCGCTGAAAGGGCGCTACGACCTTACAACCCTTGCCGGGAAGGAGGGGGCGCTGACAGAGACAAGGCCGTTCTACCAGGGGATCGCGAGCCTCCCGCTGAAACAGGAGATCGCATCGAAACTCTCCGAGCTCCTCGACCTCCCGACAGAGGGGGTCCTGGCCGACCTCGCCGGAAAACGCTCTATGCGGCGGCCGGTAAAGGAGCCGCAAGAGAAGGGATCCGAAGGGGGAGCGCAAGAGGTGATCCTCTCCCTGCTCCTATCCGGGCAGGTCGCGTGGGAGCAGGTCGCGACCGTTGCCGCGCCAGCCGATTTCTCGTCCGCCTACCGCCCGCTTGTAGAATCGTTAGCGATGGAGAGCGGCCCCCTCGACCTATCCCTGTTGATGCAACGGCTCGATGAAGAATCGGCACGACAGGTGAGCCGCCTTGCCTTGCTTCCCCACCGGTTTAGCAGCGTGGACAAAGCGTTGCAGGATGCACTGTCGAAACTAGTCCAGCTGCCGGCGATTGAGAAGCGGCTCGCGGTGTTGCGCGAGGAGATGAAGCGGAGCGAAGAAAAGGGGGATCGGACCGAGTTTGATAGATTACAACGGGCGTACAGTGTTCTGGTGGGGGAAAGACTGTCGAGGAGGAGAGATGGGGAAGGACAGAGAAGAGGCGAAGATAGTACCTGAATCGAGCAACGTCCCTAACAAGGAGCTTCGCGACACGGACCTCCCGGATGACCAAATGGAGGCCCTGGTCGATAAGTCACTTGAGGCCGCAAACGAGCAAGATCTAGAGCTTGAGCAGGAGATTGAGGACGATCTACCCATTGAGGAAACAGAGAACGCTCTCCCAGCAGATCGCCCCGGCAAGGAAGAGCCGGGCGGCAACCACAGGGCAACCGCATCCAGGGGGAAGCGGGTCGGAGAACAACGTTCCTCCTCCCGGCGGGAAGACCCGGTCAAGACGTACCTCCGGGAGATAGGGAAGGTGTCCCTCCTCACCAAGGAACAGGAGGTGGAGTTCGCCATGGCAATGGAGATACTCGGCTGGGTGAGGTCTCTGCGGATCGCGGCCGAGGCAGAGGAGCAGATCAGCTCTGCCCTCCTCTCCAAGACAAAGAAGGTGAGCATCCTCCCAAAGGAGAAGCAGGAAGAACTGGTGGCGCTGGTTAAACTGGGGAGAGCGGCCGCGAAATCCCTCGGGTATACCGTCGGTAGCGGTGAAAACGCCCTCCGCCGCCTTATCGCAAAGGAGAGAGGGGAACTGGAGCGGTTGGTCAGAGAGGGGAAGGCGGCACGAGAGAGGTTGACCGTCGCCAACCTCCGGCTCGTCGTCTCGATCGCCAAGCGATACATGAACCGGGGCCTCTCCTTTCTCGACCTGATCCAGGAGGGGAACATGGGGCTGATGAAGGCGGTGGAGAAGTTCGACTACACCCGCGGGTTCAAGTTCTCTACCTATGCCACCTGGTGGATCCGCCAGTCGGTCACCCGCGCAATCGCCGATCAATCACGCACGATCCGTGTTCCCGTGCATATGATCGAGACGGTGCACGAACTTACTCGGATCAAGCGTGAGTTCATCCAATCCCATGGCGTCGCTCCCAACCTGGAGGAGCTGTCGCAGCTGACCGGGATGTCGATCGACAAGATCAAGAAGGTGGAGAACGTCTCACAGTATACCTCTTCCCTGGAGCGGCCGATCGGCGATGAAGAAGATAACGCCCTGGGTGACTTCATTGAAGACACCTCCGCCCCCTCGCCGACCAAAGAGACGTTCCGCATGTTCTTGAAAGAACAGCTGAGCCGCGCACTTGATCAACTCGACGAACGGGAGCGCGAGATCCTAAAACTCCGCTACGGCCTTGAAGACGACCACCCACGCACCCTGAAGGATGTCTCTCTTAAGTTCAATATCACCCGTGAACGGGTGCGGCAGATCGAGATAAAGGCGATCGAGAAGCTGAAGCACCCGACAAGGCGCGCCGAACTGAAGCGCTTCCGCGAACTCCTGATGGGAGAAGGCTAGCCCCCCGGTGACAGTCTCCGATCCCTCAACAAGCCCGATCATTCTGATCCTCGGGCCGACCGCTACAGGGAAGAGCGCGGTGGCGATCGAGACAGCATTAGCAGTTCAAGGCGAGGTGATCTCGGCCGACTCTCGCGCCTTCTTCCGCGAGCTCGATATCGTCACCGATAAGCCCACCCTTGCCGCTAGGCGCGGAGTAACGCATCACCTACTCGATATAGTCGAGATAGATGGGCATTACGACGCCATCTCCTTTCGGGGCGACGTCGAACGGCTGCTCCCAAAGATCGAACAGCGGGGGCACCTCCCGCTCGTCGTTGGGGGAGGGACACTCTACCTAGGGGCGCTCATGAGGGGGATCTTCTCCGGCCCGTCGGCCGATGAAGGGTTGCGCGAAACCCTCCTTGCCCAACCGCTCGCAAGACTCTATCAACGGCTGGAAGAGGTCGATCCGACCGCCGCGACAAAAATCCATGAGAACGACCGGCTTCGCGTCGTGCGAGCACTCGAAGTGTACGAACTCACCGGACAACCGATCAGCGAGTTACAGAAGAAAGCTCGGCCCATCGCCCACCCGTTCGTCCCCTTCGGCCTCAAACGCGAGAGGGATGACCACCGCCAAGCGATAGCCGTCCGGGTGGAAGAGATGTTCCGCCGCGGCCTGATCAACGAGGTGGCGCACCTGCGCCGGAGCGGCCTCGGCCCAGGGCATCAAGCCTATCGCACGATAGGGGTGCGCGAGACGTTCGCCTACCTCGATGGAGAGATCTCGCGTGAACAGCTGCAGGAGCAGATCGTCCATAAGACCTGGGCGCTCGCCCGTCGACAGATGGCTTGGTTCCGCAATGACTGTGGGATCGATTGGATCGATATCACCGGGCAGACCCCACGTGTAACAGCCGAAGAGATCGTCCGAAAATACAACCAGAAAAAGGGTTTCCTCACGGTTAAGCCAAGGTAGCCCTCAGAGAAGGGTTGAAGAGGCCCGTTTATACACTATGCGAGGTATACCGGCCTCTGGTCTTGCTTCGCAACAGGGTTTCTTGCAACGGCAGACAGGCCGTAGCGAGAAAATTGAAAAGTCAGACAGCAAGAAAAGCTAATCTCGCGTAGAGACGCAGGTACGAGGCTTAAGGTGAAGTTATGAGCATCAAGGGTAAAGAGCCGAGCCCGGCGTTTTTAAGATGCATCGCAGGTTGTTGCACAAACCGCTTCTCTTTGCAGACCAGAAGCTTTCACCGTCTCGGGGGGGGTGTAGTAGCCGATTGGGGACTTACTACAC
>JAJOKK010000146.1 GCA_021129875.1 Candidatus Bipolaricaulota bacterium | reverse complement strand
CCCCTGCGAACTCTCCGCGGTCTCTGCGGTAAAGTGATCGCTGGTTAGACAAGGCATCCAACGAGCAAACTCCTCAAACTTGGTTCCTAACTGCGGTAGGAGGCTATCGACCCATACCCACCAACAGCTAACGCGAATAGAGCCAAAAACAAACTACCCTTCTTTCCGTTGCAGATCCTCCAGTTCAGTTTCGATCCGTTCCAGTTCGCTCAGAAGCGCGCGCCGCCGCTGCCGGAGCTTCCCGCTCGCGTCACTCGAATGATGAGAACGATGCCGGCTGTGACATGGTCCGCAGGTGCAGATGCGGATCATCATCCCGCACGAGGCGCTGAGTGCATCTTCGTCCACGGCGTGTGGCGTCCAGTAGCCCTGTCGCTCAGCCCGCACCAGGCCCACATGCCGCAGGACCTTCAGGTGCTGGGAGACGGCGGGCGCCGTCATATCGAGTTCCTCCGCAATCGTCTTCACCGGGAGTGGCCCCTTGGACTTCAGGAGGACGAGGATGTGCATCCGGCTCGAGACGCTAAGAGCCTTGAAGATCTCTATGACACGATGCTCAGACATCCGACCACTCCTCCTTATTAAGCCAGTACTTAATAGCACATTTGCCGCCCTCTGTCAAGGGGATGAACGGCTAACCCCTTTCAAGCATTTTACCGCTCGGGGGGTGTAGTATCCGGGGAAGAATTTACTACACCCCCCAGGGGTGCAAAGATCGCGGAGATGAAGCATTAAGGATCTCGTTCTCCGCTCGGCGTACTCGACGGTAAAAGCTTCTGCTTCACAAGGAGCAGAGGGTTCAGCCTGTTCGACGGCAGATAAGGGCGACAGGTCTCCGCCCTGCCTGCTCCGACAGCCGGGGGTAAGTCGGCCATGCTATGGGCGACACTCAATGCCTGGCAATTTTGGCAAATTCCTGTCTTGCCCCGCTTGCGTAAGACAACTCTGACCTCCACACTGTGCTCCATCCGTGGTACAATACCAGGCAACGTTAACGGACAACACTCAAGTAAGAGATGATCATCATTTAGGAGGGAATATGAATTCGCTGTCAAGGAGAGGCATCGCTGTTGCCTGGTTGGCTGTTCTGTTGGCGGTCATCCCGGTGCTCGGCAGCGGTACGAGTTATGATTTTACAATCGAACTTGATTTACAGGAGCGCACCCTCCACGGGGTCGTGGAGGTGCAGTTTACCGCGACGCAGCCTACTGCGTACTTTCTCCTGCTTGCCAACCTGGGGAGGGAGGAGAACCCGTTCCTCGGCGAACGGGCGATCGACGCACTCTTCCCAGTTGGATTCGAGCCCGCGTCGACTACGATAGCCGGGGTGGATTTGGTGCAGGCCGAGGGCGCAACACCCCTTCCGTTCCGCCTCATCTCCCTCCCGCCCGCCTGGCAGACCTACTCGCTTGCTGAGACGGTCCTCGCGGTCGATCTCCCGCCGGCGGGCGGGGAGACGACCGTTAAGATTGCGTTCACAACGACTATCCCCCGCCTGTCCACCGGAGATCAGGGGATCTATCGCGGGGTCTTCACCTGGCGCTTTGGCTGGGGCCCGCTCCTCCTCCCCCAGTATGAGGAATGGAGCGAGGAAGAGGGGGTCCTCCTTCCCCCCCACGGCGGGGAGGCGCCACTGAGGTTTCCTGCGGCGACCTATTCGGCGCTGATAGCCCTTCCCGAGGGTATCGTCCTCGCCTCCGGGGCCGATCGTGTGGAGAAGCTTCCTGCCGATCAAGAAGGGCGATCTTATTACCGGTTGACGAATGAGACGCCCTCTCGCAGCCTCGCCCTTGTTGCCGGGCCGGATTACTCGCGCTTTGCGCTTGACGAGCTGCCGATCCCGATCGAGGTCTTCTACCTTCCTGGGCACGGGGATGCGGCGCGCCTGTTCGCCACCTATGCCCGCGATATCCTGAATGACTTCCAGGAGCGGTTCGGGCCATACCCGCGAGCGCGGTTGACGATTGTGGAGAATCCGAACCGGCGCGGGACAGCGATGGCCGCGGACGGTATCGTCTGGTTGCCGAGCTTCTTCTTCTCTCACCGCAACATCACCCTCCCTGGGATTACAAACCGCCTTGCCGAGTTCGTTCTCGCCCACGAGATCGCCCATCAGTGGTGGGGCCTCTCCGCCGGGGTGGACTTAAACGCCCAGAACTGGCTCTCTGAGGGGTTGGCGCAGTATCTGGCGATCTCCTACTTTGAGGATCGCCACGGGGAGTTCGGGCCGAATATGTTTGAGTTCTACATAGAGGGGATTTTGGAGAACCTGGTCTCCGCCCAGTTCGGCTTCTTTAACCTGCGCGAGCACATGGTGGAACTTCCCTACTTACAGCAGGTAGAGCATGGGTTCTATGAAGCGATCATCAAGCCTGCTGCGCAGGTTGCTTACGGGAACGCCACTGTGGATCGGATCTACAATAAAGGATTCCTAGTCGCACGGACGATCGCCGGTGCGCTCGGCAGGGAGACGTTCGAAAAGGGGCTGCGTGAGGCGTTCTTGCGTTTCCGTGGACGTACTTTCGATGTCGACGACCTGCGCGCGGTCCTCGAAGAGGTCTCCGGCCAGCCGTTGGAGGAACTATTCGACACCTGGCTCTTCTCAGCGGTGACGGTCGACTACGCGGTCGAGATCGTATCGCGCGAGCGGACCGATATGGAGCACAGGACGGTTGTCAGGGTCAGCCGCGAGGAGGGCGCTGTCCAGCCGGTCGTAATCAAGGCGACGCTCAGAGACGGGGAGACGACGCGGATGGACTGGGATGGGGCGGAGGCAGAGGGGATGATCGTCTTTGAGACAGAGGCGCGGGTCGTTCGGGTTACGATCGATCCAGACCATCTCACCCTCGATCGCGACCGCCTGAACAACCACGATCCAGTGAAGTTTGTCGTCCTCAGCGGCGCTAATGCATTCCCGCTCGATGCCTACATCATACGGCCCGATCCGGTCTCCAATGGAGTGACGATCTCCTACCTCGATCGGCTGCGGTTGACGATCTCCACTGCGCGCGTCTCCGCCGAAGTCCGTCAGGGGCGGAATCATCGTTTCTTCCTTGAGGCAAGGCTTATAGAGGGGTCTATCGCCGGGACGATCGGCTACACCCACAGGCTGTTCGCTGCACGACAGACTGGGTCGCCAGGGACGTTCTGGGTGCCGGAGTGGGCGATCACCATTTCTGGGCATCGTCTCCTTACAGCAGCAGGGATCCCTCTCCTTCACGGGCACCTCGCCATCGTCGCACTCCCCACATTCGGCCGGAGCCGGACGAGCGCTGTCGCCATCGATCTGACCGCAGACGGCGCCGGGCGGATCTCAGTCGACGCGTTCGACGAGGTGCGGCTGCTTCCCCGGATCTACCTGCAGGGGACGATCGGTGTGGGGACGAGCTTTGGAGATCTCCCTCGTGTCCTTCGGTTCGACCTTGATGAGCTTATGAGCTTTGGGACGATGCGCCGGGGAAGGTTTGTCCGCACGCAATTCCTTGGAGAGCACAAGCTCTCCGGGCGTATCGCGATCGAGTTTCCCTCTCCCAATGATAGACTGTTCAACCTGGCGAACCTGATGATGGTCGACCGTGCGCGCATGCGCCTCTTCGTCGCCGGGGGGACCAGTTGGACGAATTTTGATGAATTCGGCCAAAGAACCCCCAATGTAGAAGCTGGAGTAGAATGGATGCTCGACCTCTCCGCCCTCGGAGGGCTCCTCCCGTTAAGGGTTATAATCGGGTACGCTACCCCTCTCTTAGGGCATGGTTTTGGGGTCTTCTACTGGGGTTTTGCCCTGTAATCGATCGGATCTTACTCTGCCAACGGTGGCGCCAGTGTTGTTGGAGCCTGCCTGACAGGCAGGTGTTGAGCGGTTTAAACGTTGTGAATACTGAGGTGAACGATGAGGGTTCCATGCCGTTGGCTTGCTGAATACGTTGATATCGGGGTGGGGGAGGACGAAAGCGTCCACGGAATCGAACGGGTCGCTGAGCAACTCGCTGAGCGACTGACCATGGCCGGCCTTGAGGTCGAGGAGATCATTCCTACCGGGAGATTGACAGGTGTGGTGGTAGGCCGGGTGATCGAAAGCCGCCCCCATCCGCGCTCCGACCATCTCTCACTCTGCCGCCTCGACCTGGGGAAAGAAGAGGTGGAGGTCGTCTGTGGGGCGACGAACGTAGTCGTCGGGGCGACCGTCCCTGTCGCAACGGTTGGGGGAGAGCTTCCAAACGGTCTTCGGATCACGGAGCGAAAGCTGCGAGGGACGATCTCTCGCGGGATGATCCTCTCCAAAGAAGAACTCGGCTTGGAAGAACGATCGACCGGAATCTGGAACTTCGATCGATCCCTTGATCTCGCTCTGGGAACCGACCTTGCCTCCCTGCTGGAATACGACGACATCGTCCTCGACATAACAGTCACCTCGAATCGCCCCGACTGCACCGGGATCTACGGGATCGCCCGCGAGGCAGCGGCGATCACCGGAAAACCGCTCCGCCCGCTCGCCTGTGAGTTTGACGAGTCCCTCCCCTCTGTCGGGGAGAGCTACACAGTCGAGGTGGAGGACTCAGGCGACGCTCCGCGTTATACTGCTCGGCTGATGAGTGGAATCACCGTCGCCCCCTCCCCTCTGTGGATGCAGCATCGGCTTGCGAAGGCGGGAATGCGCCCTCTGTCGAACGTTGTCGATGTGACGAACTACGTAATGCTCGAGCTCGGCCGGCCGCTCCACCCGTTCGATGCCGATTTAGTACGCGAGCAGATCTCCATCCGCCGTGCCCGCCGCGATGAACGCTTCCAGACTCTCGATGGGATCGAGCGGAGTCTCACTGAGGATGTGCTGATGATCACCGACCTTGATGGCGGGCTGGCGATCGCCGGTGTTATGGGCGGCGAGAGGAGCGAGATCAGTCCGCAGACGACACGGGTCCTCCTAGAGGCGGCGGCATTCGATCAGGCGGTCATCCGCTGTTCGTCCCGCGCTATCGGCTTGCGCAGCGAAGCATCGCTCCGGTTCGAGCGCCTGATCGACTTCGAAGGGGTCCCTCGCGCTTCCGCACGCGCCGCTCATCTGCTGCAGCGGCTGACCGGGTGCCGGGTACACCAGGGGCTGGTCGACTCGACTCCGATTATGAGCCCGCCGGTCTTACTCAGCCTCAGTCCGACCCGCGTCACCTCCCTCTTGGGGATCGATCTAGACCGCGCAGAGTTGCGGGAGATACTCGGACGGTTGGAGATCTCCACCGTTGAGGCGGGAGAGGACCTGACAGCGACGATCCCCAGCTTCCGCACGGACCTTGTGCGCGAGGTCGACCTGATCGAGGAGATCGGACGGATCTACGGATACGACCGCTTCCCGTCCACCCCACCGCAAGCTCTCCTCTGCATAGGGAAGAAGGACCCGGTGGAGATCTGTAAAGACCGCGTGCGGGAGATACTCACCGGCCTCGGATTGAGCGAGGTGGTCACCGACGGGTTCGATAAAACAGGATGGCGGCAGACTCTCTTGCTCTCCGATGACGACCTGGTCGCCGTGCGTAACCCGATGATCTCCGGGCAGAGGATGATGCGAGGGTCCCTTCTGCCGGGGATCTTGTCGGTCGTCGAGACGAACCTGAATCAGCATGGCGGCGGCGGGATGATCTTCGAGGTCGGACGCGTCTTCTCCCGTACTCATGGAGAGAGAGAGGCGATCGCCGTAGCCCTGTTCGGTCGCACCGGGATGCCGTTGCAAGGGAAGGAGGAGGTTGACCTCGCCGCAGCCAAAGGGATCCTCACCAACCTGTTGACCGGACTGAATTTAAAGAAGATGCGCATAGCGACCGATAGTGTCGCTCCGTTCCTCCACCCGGGACGGGGAGGAGCGGTTATCGGCGAGAGAGAGTCGCTCGGGCCGTTCGGCGAACTCGCCCAGGAGATCAGCTCCCTCCTCTCTGCCGCTCCGCGGGTGATCGTCTTTGAACTCGACCTCGATCGGATCCGTCGCCAGGCGGGCGGGCAGCCGGCCTTCAGCCCTCTACCGCGCTACCCATCCTCCAAACGAGACCTCTCCCTCCTCTGCCCGCTCAACCTCCCCGAAGAGGAGATCGGTGCGGCGATCCGCTCCGAAGAGATGATCGAAAGCGCTCTCCTCTACGACCTCTACCACGGAGAGCAGGTAAAAGAAGAGGAGAAGAGCCTCACCTACGAGATATCCCTCCGTGCGCCGGGCCGCACATTGACCGACAGGGAAATCGGTGAAGTGATCGACCGTGTGGAAGCGCGCTTGAAGAAGCTCGGGGCCAGCGTGCGGAGTTAGCGATGGATAAGACAATTATCGCCCGCAGCGCGGTGGAGATGGAAGAGATCGGGATAGATCTTGCGGTGAACCTCAGCGATGGGATGCTCATCTCGCTCGTCGGTCCGCTGGGATCGGGGAAGACGACCCTTGTCAAAGGGATCGCCAAAGGGCTTCTCATCACCCAAGTCGTCATCTCTCCGAGCTACCTCCTCTTCCGCAGCTACCAAGGTCGGCTGACACTCCACCACCTCGACGCCTATCGAGTCTCTTCCCTGCACGAGCTTGCCGAAGTCGGGCTCGACCTTCTCCTCCCCCCCGAGACCGGGGTGAGCGCGGTCGAATGGCCGACACGAGTGGAAGGGATCGTCGAAGCGAGCGACATCCTGGTGCGAATCGACCTCCTTGATGATCTTGCCCGACGCGTGTCGATCACCTCGTAACCCGGAGCGTCCCGCCTCAGCAACGAACCTTGAACGTACGTATTCAGTAAAACCATCCCTGAACCGCGTTTTTTGGGAACCACGGATGGACACTGACACACACGGATTATTGCTGGAGTGCCGGCCACGAGGCCGGAGTGACGAGTGAAATGGTAAATAGTAAATGGTAAATAGTAAATGGTAAATTGCAGGGCAGGAACTGAGAGATGAGGCCACATGAAGTAGGACTGCACGGGGCAGGCCCCATAGATCCTGGGGTCAGGCCTATACATGGCACTTAGGGCTATCACAAGGATGGTTAATTGGGAATGGGCTGGAAGCAGTGATGAGTGAAGCGTGAAGAGGGATGTTCTCTATTCTCTATTCCGTGTCTATCAGTGTCAATCCGTGGTTCTAGGCCTGCCATATTCCAGCCAGTATGGGTTTGCTGAATGCTTACGATTTCTCTTCAGAGCAGGATCCGCT
>JAJOKK010000052.1 GCA_021129875.1 Candidatus Bipolaricaulota bacterium | reverse complement strand
GTGGGCACAAGGCGACCCTTAAAACGAGCAACGCCTGATCAGAAGGGACTTTTCTGGTTTTAGGGGTTGGAACATCCGCTATATGTCACAGCGCCAGTGCCTAAAGAAACGGCTTCAACAATCCGATGATCTTGGAAAGCGGCTCGATATCGCGGTCACTGAACTGATTCCGTATTGATGAATCGACATCAAGCACTGCAACCACATCAGCATCCTTGAAGAGTGGGATGACGATCTCGCTGTTTGCTCGCGAGTCACAGGTAATATGGCCAGGGAACGTTTGGACATCATCAACCACCACCGGCGCCTTGGTACGTGCGCTATGCAGGCAAACGCCCTGTCCTTTCAAAATCTGGCATGCCAGCGGACCTTGATATGGTCCTACGTGGAGTTCGTCCTCACTCACCACGAAATAAAACCCGGTCCACAAGTGATGCCGCATCTTGGCGTGAACCAGGGCGCAGATGGTGGACATGGCTGCCTGAAGGCTTGGTGACTTATCCTCGATGAGACCACGTAGCTGCCCGTACAACCGTTCATACCTGGCTGCTCTTTGTTCATCCATCAAATGTCTCCTCATGCTACTGGCTGCTGTCTGGAGATGATCCGCGACTGCTCAAAAGTAATCGGCCAGGAATGTGGTCGCCTTGGGAAGGTCTTGTCCGCGATACGATGATTTCGGCTCTGCTCGACGCGCCGAGATCATCTCTCTGAAGCTCGAGAAGCCGGAAAGAACACTGGATAAAACTCCGATTCCGCAATTCAGGTCGGCATTATACCCTCGCCGCACTCCAAGGATTCCTGAATCGACTAGAATCTCCCAAATCCCATGATTCCAGCGGGCTTGTTTGTCGTCCACATCAATACAGAGCGACATGTCCGGCGCATCGATAGACAAGCCATTCATCGCTTCCAGCGACACGATGCGGATCATAAACATGTCGCGGATTGTCCACTTTTTCGGTCGATCAACCAGATAGGGCCACAGATCACAGTCCATTGGCAAGTCCATACGGATGATCGACACTTGATGCGACAGCCGCTTCAAATATCGCATCATCTCACGGAGAACATCGTCCCTTTCATATGCCAACAGGTTGGTGGTGAAGGTTGACATGTATTCTCCGGATTTCCGTGTCAACTCATACTCCATCAAGCCGACAACCTGGTCATCACTGGAGAAGTGGACGACGCCGCGTGCGGCTGTATCTTCGTTCCATGGCAGGATGATCGTGCATTTTTTCTCCCACTCTTGTTGCTGGCGCTGAGCCAGGGTGTGATGCTGCGTAGCATACTGATTATAGAAAGCGACCGATTCGTCATCCGGGAAAGGGAAGTCAGTGGCGGTGATTTCGGAATCTGGGTCTTCGGGAATGCGGAGAGCGCTCGGCGACAATTCGATGGCTTGAAGTCGCGAGAACTTCTCCCATCCATAGTTGCGATAGAAGGATTCATCAAATGGTTCAAGTACGGAAACGGTGTGACCTTTCTGCTGCATGGTTTCAAGGCTGTTTGTCAACATGCAACGCACCGCTCCCTTGCCACGTGCATCCAGTCGCGAACACAGCAATCCAATGCCTCCCATGGGGACCACGGACCTTCTCAAACGCATCTGGAAATCATACAGCATGAACGCTGAAACAAGGCTGTTGTCCCCATAGACGCCATAGAGTTCTCGCCCCTGCTCAAGCGAGGACGCCAACCATTCCTCAATGGCGCGTTGTTCCGGATTGCGAACAGCAAACGCTGCCTTGGCAATCGACAGTATCTGCAAGGGGTCATCGAGTAGTCGATAGTCGTACATGCTGAACCTCCAACTGACGATTGTACTGCACTCAAGTCGCAGCGGCAGCAGAAACAGATCCTCGGTTTCCGGGTAGGTAGTTCGAGGCGATGTCCATGAATAGAATGCTCCTGGTGGCTCTTATTATCGTCGGATGTTCGATGGCTGGAACAAACACTGTCGCTGCACAGACTTTCCCACTCGGTTGGTTGTAGTATCCGTTCGGACTATGGAAGTTCTTATTGCTCCTTCCTAGCTTCAGCTGCTTCTAAGCGTCTCCGCCGCGTCACCGATGACCCTGATACCGCGCAAAGCAGCGCTCGTCTGCTCTGCGCGGTCTTCAGAGCCGTTCTTCGATCAAAGAGACAAGGTTCGCACTGTTGACGCGCTCCTGCACAGTGGTATTACGATCGCGCAGGGTCACCGTTCCATCGATGAGCGTCTGGTGATCAACCGTTATGCAGAACGGGGTGCCCGACTCGTCCTGGCGACGATAGCGGCGGCCGATCGACCCCTTCTGGTCGTAAGAGACATTCCACTTGAGCTTTAGCTCCCGGTAGATTTCGCCGGCAATCTCCGGCATCCCGTCTTTTTTAATGAGCGGAAAGACAGCGACCTTCACTGGCGCAATCCGGGGGTGAAGCTTCAGGACGACACGTTCCTGAGGGACCCCTTTATCATCTGGAATAGCATCCTCTGTGTAGGCCTCGCAGAGGAAGGCAAGCATTGCACGGTCCACGCCGGCGGACGGTTCGATTACGTGCGGGATGAACTTTGTCTGCGTCGCATCATCGAAGTAGGAGAGGTCCTTCCCACTCCCGGCGTGAGAAGCACGGCCGTGCTCGTCCAGCTCGACCTTGAGTATGTCTCCGTCCCGTACAAGCTTCCCCTCCATGTGGCTTCTCAGGTCGAAGTCACCACGATGGGAAACCCCCTCCAGTTCGCCGAATTCCCCTTCAGCGAGGAAGGGAAAGGCATACTCGATGTCGGCCGTGCCGCAGCTGTAGTGGGCCCTCTCCGAGGCAGCATGATCGCGCAGGCGGAGCCGCTCGCTCTTCAGACCGAGAGAGGTGTACCAGGTAAAACGACGGGCACACCAGTAGTCGTACCAGCCCTGCGAGCTGTCGGGCGAACAGAAAAACTCGATCTCCATCTGTTCGAACTCCCGCGAGCGGAAGGTGTAGTTTCGCGGGGTAATCTCATTGCGGAAGGCTTTGCCGATCTGAGCGATCCCAAACGGGAGCTTCACCCGCGCGGTGGAGAGGACGTTCTTAAAGTTGACAAAGATCCCCTGCGCCGTCTCCGGACGTAGATAGGCTTCGGCGGTCGGATCGATCAGCGCACCGATAAAGGTCTTGAACATTAGGTTAAACTCACGCGGCTCGGTAAGATCGCAGTCGGTGTGTTCTCCTGGATGTTTGCTCGGCTTACGCGAACACGGGCTTGTTGGAATCTGATCGGCACGGAATCGCGCCTTGCACGTGCGACAGTCGACGAGCATATCGTGAAACAAATCGTAGTGCCCGCTTGCCTTCCACACCTGCGGGTGCATGACGATGCTTGCGTCTATACCGACCATCTCATAAGGGGTCGCTGCCCCCACAGGGGTGGAGGTGTCATCGTGACCGGTGACCATGTCGCGCCACCAGACATCCTTGATGTTCCGCTTCAGTTCGACGCCCAACGGACCGTAGTCCCAGAAGCCTCCAATCCCCCCGTAGATCTCGCTCGATTGAAAAATGAACCCTCGTCGCTTGCACAGGGAAACGATCTTGTCCATCTTCTTCTTCTTTCCGTCCGGCATGAGGTTTTTCCTCCAGTATTGAGGGCGAACCTCGCCCTATTTTATCGCGCGGGGACAATTATACCGCAAGTCAGAACATATGCGCCGGGTGCCCTCTCGTTCTCACACAATCACCATCAGCCCACGCCCTGTGGATGGGTGTATCCTGCAATTCCACCCGGTTCTAAAAAGCCGATATTGCAGACAGGGCTGCATCGCAAACCTCTCGTTCGCTGCCCCACTTGGCAAACGCCTATTTAATCGCTATACTGCTCTTTATTCTCTAAACCTGCAAGGGGGGTACAGCATGAACAAAGCGGAGCTGGTAGAAAGGCTGGCAGAGCAAACAGGTCTCACCAAGAAGGACGCTCGAAAAGCTGTGGATGGTCTGGTTGAGGTGATCACAGACTCGCTCGTAACGAATGAACCCGTGATCATCACCGGGTTTGGCAAGTTCGAAACCCGGGACAGGAAAGCAACGACGCGCATCAATCCACAGACCGGGCAGAAGATGAAGACCCCAGCGAAGACGGTTCCGGCCTTCAAGGCGGGGAAAAACCTCAAAGAGGCCGTCACGAAGACAAAGAAAGCGAAGAAGAAGAAGAAGTAGCAGCAGCCGCTGGCGGGCGCCACTTGTTTATGCCTGTGCAGCCGCCCTTAACTATAAAACAAAACACCCGCGAAAGCCGGGGGAAGACACGGTCTTCCCCCGCGCGTGGATTTTTTGCGTTTCTCAATTAAGCTAAGCGCTGAGAAGTAGAAACCAGGCAGTCTCCTGTTTCTCTGAGTCCATGGTGGACCAAGAGAAATATCAAGAGTGTGGGAGAGGGGCTGGCCTGAGCTTCGAAGCTTTGTCACCACAGCATGGGTCTTTATGAGGAACCCTCCACCGTTGCCTGCACCCAACGACCGGGCTAATCTCACCGCTTTTCAACTGCTCACAGACTGAGAAGCCGTCGGACCAACACCATTGCCACCGCTAGACCCGCCAGACGGATGAGGCAGTTCGGGTTGCACCTTCAGTGCACGGGCACGGTGTTGGCTGGAGGACAATCATGTCATGATGGCGATAAGAGAAATCCAGGAACACGATGCAAGGGATTTCCTCAGACTTTGCAATAAACTGGATGAAGAAACACAGTTTATGCTGTTTGCGCCCGGAGAGAGGTTGGCAACAGTAGAAGAGCAGTAAGAGTAAATCAGATCAGCTCTGCTCAAAGAAAGCCAACTCATCTTTGTGAAGAAAAGCAATAGCAAACTGGTGGGTGACGTTGCGAGCTTAGGAAGGACCTGCAGAAGGAACAGGCACAGTGTTCGCGTGGGCATTGGCATCCTTCAGGCATTCACGGGGCAAGGTTTTGGGATTAAGCTGCTTGCCGAGTTGAAAAATTGGCCGTATAGGCGAGAGATTCACCGCTTAGATCTGACGGTGAGGGTCCACAAGGAGAGAGCCATTAGCTTGTACAAGAGGCTGGTTTTTAAGGAGGAAGGGATAAAAAGGCATTCGCTATTCATTGATGGTGCCTATGTGGATGAGTATTGAGAAACATACTGTTAGTGAACTTGTTTCCGTCCTCGCCCATGAAATGGGGCACTACAAGAAAAAGCACATCCTTAAGTTTATGATTATTTCAACTATCATCATAGGGTTGATGCTTTTCATCCTTTCCCTATTTATAAACCACTCGGGGTTATTCTCGGCCTTTAGGATGGAGGAGACCTCAATCTACGCCAGCCTCTTCTTTTTTGGTTTTCTCTACATCCCCATAAATAAGGTGTTCGCTATCCTGGCGAATGTTCTCTCCAGAAAGTATGAATACGAAGCGGACGCCTATGAGGTTTCAACATACAGACAACCAGAAGCAGCGATCAGCGCCTTGAAAAAGCTGAGTGTGGATAATCTATCAAATCTAACACCCCATCCCTTAAAGGTATTTTTACAATACAGCCATCCACCCGTTCTGGAAAGAATTCGAGCCATCAGAAGAATCAGGTGACAGAGGCATCCGCCTCTTCGTCGTAGTTGGTCTTAGAAAAAAGAGATTGAATAGTCTGAGATATATCTACATTCTTCTTATGGTAGGCTGCGACCATAGACCTGCTGCCCCTCACGCCGGACACACAGTCTCCCTGCTGGTCCGGGAAAAACTACCGATTGGAATTGAGGCTTACACGCACGGCGGCAAAGAGTTTGATGTTTCCCTGACTAAGGTAATTATGCGTTGGAGGAAAGATCTGGGCGTAGTGCTGGCTGTATGTATTTACAGTAGGTCTTGTTTCATCCCTTTTCATGGCAGGTGCGGCAACGGGCCTCGTAGGAGCCGAGCCCGCCGACCTTGATCACCGGGTCGTCCACCGGAGCGGGCAGACCATCGATCAGGCGTTGGCTGCGGGTGGCTGTCCCCCCGCACTTGACGCAGACCGCGTGGAGCTTGTCTACCCGGTCTGCAAGGGACATCAGGGTCGGCATTGGGCCGAACGGCTCACCGGCGAAGGTGAGGTCGAGGCCGGCAACGATCACCCTTTTGCCCATCTCCACCAGCGCCTCGCACAGCTTCGGAAGTTTCTCGGAGAAGAAGTTCCCCTCGTCAAAGGCGATGACCGAACAGGATAGTAGCGCCTCCTTCCCTGCGCTCATTCTCAGTGCATCGAGTGACTCCTCGCCGGGTTCAAGAAGGTTTGCTGCGAACTCACGCCCGTAATGGGTGACGATGGCGTTGCAGGCATAACGATCATCGATCGTCGGCTTAAAGAGAAGGAGGTCTCTGCGTGCGATCCGCACCCGCTCCAGCCGGCGGATCATCTCCTCGGTCTTCCCGGAGAACATACAGCCGGTGATCACTTCCAAATGCCCCATCTTTCCTCGTTCCATTCTTCTCCTTCAGTCTTCCGTAGTCTGCACGGTCTTCGCTGCTCGTGCATTATGCGTAAGATCCGGAGGAGGAGCAAGCGATCTTCAGATCGAGCTGGTCCGGTTCACCTCAAAGACGAGTTTTGCGGAACGGACTTCTCCTGCACCGATTCAATCTTCGCCGGTCAGTCGTTCGCTGTTGCGATGGAGATAGGCGATATGGTCATCATCGCGCAGACCAATTTCGGTGGTACGTTCCTGTTCACACGACAGCGTCTGGCGCTCGAAGCGTGGATCAATCCGGTTTGATTCACTGGCCTGACCGAGTTTAACAGGGCCGATGTGTCTTTCAGCGGGGTGACCTTGTACACCACCGCTAGGTTCACGCACACCGGAATTGAGAAAGTCTCCTTCGGATTTGAGCTTCACTTCTAACCCGATGCCGAATAGGGATAAAGACGATTCCAAGCTCGACTTGGACGGGCTCCTCTCCCTCCTGGGGACGGAGCGCGCCGACGAAGAGAGAATCCGCGGACAGATCCTTGATAGGTCAACCCACCAGATCAATGAAGCGATCGAAGAGGCGTTCCCCCGCAGCGGGTTCTCTCATGAGGAACTCTTCCGTGCCGGCTATCTGGGGCTGTTGAGCGCCACCTACAATACCGAGCTGGCACACAAGAAGACTTTCAGTGAATATGCGAAGAACCTGATCAGAGGCAGCAATTCTCAGTACTGGCCTCCGACCTTGCTTGCGCAACCGGGGGTTGTAGTAACGACTTCCTTCAGTCGTTACAGCTGCACAACCAGCGATTAAAGTTGCGGTTCCTCGCACTCCAG
>JAJOKK010000061.1 GCA_021129875.1 Candidatus Bipolaricaulota bacterium | reverse complement strand
GGCAGAGGATAAGGCTGACATCACCAAGCGCAAGGAATTCCTGTGTAAGATCGGGTATAAGCTGTAGCAATCCTGGCAGGTTCGCGCCAGGAAGGAGTCGGCGGGATAGCGTGCAAGAAACAAGGTAGACCCCTGCTTTTCTGTAACCCGCGCCGAGCCCTGTCTGTGCCTTGTTTCTTTAACCCAAAACCCAATAAACCCAACGAACCCAATAAACTCAACGAACTCAATTATTTGCCGGATCACCGGAAAAGGGTAAGCTTCGAATCTCGAAGACGGGGATAGAGGAGGCGGTACCAGGCCCATCCGCGATTCACTCGCACCAGATAGGCTGCTGTCTCGGGGAAGATCGTCCCTTCCCCGGCTTGCCAGCGGGTGACGTTCGTTCGTCCGGCGTTGTAGGCGGCAAGGGCAAGATCGATGTCGCCGAACTGATCGATGAGATGGCGCAGGTACCAGGTTCCAAAGCGGATGTTGAGCTCGGGCTCGTACAGATCCGCTATCTTAAATCCCTCCTTCCCTACCTGCTCGGCGATCCATTTTCCGGTCGCCGGCATAATCTGCATCAGCCCGATTGCACCGGCGTGGGAGACGACATGCGACCGAAACCGGCTCTCAGCACGGATCACCGCTGCGACCAGGTGCGGATCGAGGGAGCGATCCCGTGACCAGCGCTCAACGATCTCTGCATAGCGAAGTGGGTAGAACGTCTGCAGTCCTGTCAGGATAACGAGAAAAAGGGTGGCGAGAAGAATGAGGAACCAGATCATTCTCGTCCAAGGTGTTCGCCTGTTCATGATCCCTTATAATAGCAAACTCAGGGGGTGAAGTTAATGGGGAGAGCGGCCAAAGGGAATCCTGTAAAGAGATTTCTGCGACACTTGCGGGATGCGTTCATCAGCGGGCTTTTGGCTGTGATCCCCGCTGGGGCGACCTTTTACGTTCTGTGGTTCCTCTATCACGCGATAGACGGGGTAGTTGGGCGGGGGACACCGTTTGGGGTGATGGTGGAGATGTCCCTCGGCCGGTGGATCCCTGGTATGGGGATCTACATGACGGTGATCCTTGTCCTCCTTGTCGGTCTGATTATGCGCAACTTCTTCGGCCGAGCCATGAAGTACTACCTGGACGGCGCCTTTGCATCGGTCCCGGGAGTGCGTAAGATGTACTCCACCCTGCAACAATTCACCAACGCCCTGTTGAACCGGGACAACCCTTCGTTTCAGAAGGTGGTGATGTTCGAGTATCCCAAGGAGGGGATCAACGCGATCGGGCTGGTCGCCAATGAGGAGATAGGAGCGCTGCAGGACCTCACTGGAGAGGAATGCATCCTTGTCTTCGTTCCCACCGCGCCGACCCCGTTCACCGGGATGATGCTTATCGTCCCCAAACGCAAGGTGACGTGTATTGACATGCCGGTTGAGGACGCCATGTCGATGATCGTATCGAGCGGATCCGTCCTCCCTGCCAGTCTGCAAGGGAGACTTGTTGAGAATCCACGGCCGCGTTTCAACCTATTCAAGCGGCGCAAGGAGTGAGCAAATGCCGATTTTTAAGGATAAACATTACTTTCGTGTCAACCTGGAGAGAGAGCCGGATGAAAACCTGTGGATGACGTGTAAGGCATGCGGGGAACTTGTCTTTAAGCAGCGTGTTCGCGAGAGCGACAACATCTGTCCCCACTGCGGGGAGTACTTCTTCCTCACCGCAAAGGAGCGGATCGAGTCGTTGATCGATGAACGGAGTTTTGTGGATATCTCGCAGCCGATCGTCGCCGAGGATCCACTCTCCTTTGTGGACAGCAAACCGTATCCCCAGCGGATCGAAGAGGCGCAGGAAGCAACTGGACTGGCCGGCGCGATCATCATCGGAAGCGCGGTTATCTCCTCTATCCCGGTGGTCCTTGGTGTGATGGACTTCCGGTTCATTGGGGGGAGCATGGGGTCGGTAATGGGTGAGCAGATCTGCCATGGGATGGAAGAGGCGATCGGCCGTCGCTCTCCGTTCGTCCTCGTCTCTTCTTCCGGGGGGGCGAGGATACAGGAGGGGATCTTCTCTCTTCTGCAGATGGCGAAGACGGCAGCGGTGCGGGGGCGGCTCGCGGCGGAGCGTCTTCCGTTCATTTCGGTGATGACCTACCCCACATCGGGCGGGGTACAGGCATCGATCGCCAGTCTGGGGGATGTCATCATCGCCGAACGAGGGGCGATGATCGGATTCGCCGGACGCCGCGTGATACAGAACACGATCGCCGAGGAACTCCCAAAGGACTACCAGACCGATCTTTTCGCCCTCGAACACGGGCTGATCGACCGGGTCGTTAAACGGGAGGACCTACGTGCTGAGCTTGGCAACGTACTCGGTTTCTTTGTGGAGGGAAGATGAGCGATGAGATGACACTCGATCTCCTGGAGGCGAAGATTCAGGAGCTACGCGAGCTTGATAAGCAGGATCTGCTCAATCTTTCGAGCGAGATAGAGCGATTGGAGAAGAGGCTCGAGGAGATGCGCACGGAGCTGTACGCCAACATGAGTGACTGGGAACGGGTGAAGCTTGCCCGCCATCCGCAGCGCCCCTATGCGCTCGACTACATCGACGAAATGTTCACCGATTTCTATGAGCTTCACGGCGACCGCCTCTGTGGGGACGATCGCGCTCTGCTAACCGGGCTTGCCCGGTTCGATGGGAGACCGATCGTTGTCATCGCGCAACAGAAAGGGAGATCGCCGCAGGAGAATAAGGAACGCTACTTTGGGATGGCCCGGCCGCAGGGGTACCGAAAGGCAAGGCGAGCGATGGCTTTTGCCGAGCGGTTCGCGTTCCCCGTAATCAGCCTGATCGATACGCCGGGGGCCTACCCCGGGCTGGAGTCGGAGGAACGAAACATCGGCGGAGCGATTGCGGAGAACCTTTTGACGATGATTGGCTTGCGCGTCCCTACGATCGCCGTAGTCATCGGCGAGGGGGGGTCGGGCGGTGCGCTGGCGATCGGGGTGGCCGACAGGGTATTACTGCTTGAGAACGCGACCTACTCCGTGATCAGCCCCGAGGGTGCGGCAGCGATCCTGTGGAAGGACAAAAAACTGACAACAGAGGCGGCGGCAACGCTAAACCTGACCGCACCGCATCTGCTCGACCTGAAGGTGATCGACGAGGTGATCCCCGAGCCGCTTGGCGGTGCGCACAAAGACCGGAAACAGACCGCTTCCGCCCTTAAGGCGAGCCTGCTTCGCCACCTCGAAGAGATCTCCGGAATGCCGATCGAAGGGCTGCTCGACTCCCGGTACCAGCGGTACCGTTCGGTCGGCCGATATCATACCCTCAATGGCTGAAAGCCCTCCGCCGTATCAGCATGGGCAGACTTTGCATTCACCCTCCCCCGACCGGGGGGAGGATGGTCAGTCGGTCGTCGTCCTTGAGGAGCGTCTGGAATCCCTGACGGAATGCTACGTTCCCCCCGTTGATCAGCGCGTTGATATGCCGATGAACCTCTCCATTCGTGTTGAACAGGCGCGACTCGATCTGTGGGTAGCGCTCGGTGAGCCGGTGCAGCGCAACGAGGACGTCCGCCCCGGCGGGGAGGTCGAGGGTTAGCGGGGCAGAGTCCAGTTCACGCTTGAACGAGAAGGAGATTTCTACGGTGATCTTCATCGTCCCTCGATCAGCCGGCGCGAGATAGTGTTGTGACGCTCGACGAGGGAGTAGAGAGATTCATCGACCAGTCGGCCGTCGCGCACGCGCAGCTCGCCGTTGACCATCGACAGGTCGATCCGGTCGGCTCCGCAGTGGACGATTGCGGCTAGCGGGTCGGTCTGTGCTCCGGCGAATTCGATTCCCGTGAGGTCGAACGTGATCAGGTCTGCCGCTTTCCCGACCTCGATCGAGCCGATCTCCTCCTCACGGTGGAGAACCTTTGCCCCGCCCATCGTGGCCAGGTACAGGGCATCGCGTGCGCTGAATGCGCCTGCCCCGTAGCGGACCCGCTGGAGGAGCATCGCCTGGCGCACCTCGCGGATCATATTTGATGCGTCATTGCTAGCCGAACCATCTACCCCCAGGCTTATCTTTACCTCCGTCTTCTTCAGCGGGACGACCGGGGCGATCCCCGAACCAAGGGCCATGTTCGAGCTTGGGCAGTGGGACATTCCCACCCCGGCGGCCGAAAGCTTGTCGATCTCGCCTGCGCTCAGGTGGACGAGGTGGGCGAACCAGGCGTCGTCACGCAGCCAGCCGAGCTGCTCCATGTAGTCGACCGGGCGCGCTCCGAACATCTTCAGGCAGAAGGTCTCTTCGTCCGCTGTCTCGGCGAGGTGGGTGTGCAACAAGACCCCGTACTCGTCGGCGAGCGCGGCCGTCTCGCGCATCAGCCCCGCAGTGACCGAGAACGGCGAGCACGGGGCAAGCGCTACCCTGAGCATGGAGAAAGGCGAGGGATCGTGGTAGCGTTCGATCACCCTACAGCAGTCTTCAACGATCTCCTTCTCGGTCTGGACCACGCTGTCCGGGGGGAGGCCGCCGTCCTTCTTGGAGAGCGACATCGATCCGCGACAGGGATGGAATCGGATCCCGCTAGCCAGCCCTCCCTCCACCTCGGCGTCGAAGATCCGCGGGAGACCCCGCGGGAAGAGGTAGAAGTGGTCAGAGGTCGTCGTTGCCCCGGAGAGGAGGAGTTCCACGCAGCCGATAGTGGCGCTCGTCCGCACGGCCTCCTCGTCGATCCCTTTCCAGCGCTCGTACAGGAAGATGAGCCAGTCGAACAGCTCAGACTCTGCTGCACCGGGGACGTTACGGAACAGGGTCTGATACAGGTGATGGTGTGTGTTGACGAACCCGGGGAGGAGGACCTTCCCCTTCCCCTCAATCATCCGATCGTAGGTAACCCCGGCCGGAGCATCGCCGGACCCGAGCGCACTGATCCGGTTCCCTTTGACGAGAACGTATCCTCCTTTGATCTCACGGCGATCGCGATCGAACGTGGCGACCAGGTCGAAATTGCGGAAGAGGGTCGTCGCCATCATTCACTCCAGGCTGAGATCGACCGTATCTGCGGTCTCGATGAATGCCGCGAGCAGGGCGATCGCTCCCTCAAGGTCGTCGCGGTGCACCATCTCCACCACCGAGTGGACGTACCGGCTGGGAAGCGACAGGGTGATCACCGCCGCGCCGCCATGTGCCCGCTGTATCGCGCCGGCGTCGGTCCCGCCACGGGGAAGGATCTCCATCTGGTAGGTGATATCGTGCTGTTCAGCTATCCTCTTCATCGCCCGCACCAGTGAGGGGTGAGAGATCGAGGCCGAGTCGGCAAGCTTGATCGCGACCCCTTTGCCTAGTTCGGTGACCCGCTGAGGTCCAGAGACGCCGGGCATCTCTACGGCGAGGGTCGTGTCGAGCGCAATCCCGATCTGCGGATTTACGGCAAAACCGGCTGCCTGTGCCCCGCGCAGCCCTACTTCTTCCTGTGTTGTCCCCACGAAATATAGATCGCAGGCGGTCTTCTTGGCACGCTTGATCGCCTCGATCGCAACGTACACCCCGGCCCGGTCATCGAGCGCCTTCCCCGAGACGACATTCTCCAAGGCGATGAACTCCTGTCGCAGTGTGACCATATCTCCGAGTGAGACGAGCTCTCTGACGCGTTCCTCTGGAAGACCGAGATCGACGAACAGGTCCTTCAGCTCAGGGAGTTTTTTCTTCTCCTCCTCGGTCATGGTATGGATCGGCTTGCTCCCAATGCACCCGATCAATTTTGCTGTTTCGCCATGCACGGTCACACGTTGGGATATGAGGGTCTTTGGGTCGAATCCGCCGAGTGGATGGATGCGTAGGAGCCCGGTCTCCTTCTCGATAAAGCTGACGATGAACCCAATCTCGTCCATGTGCGCCGCAACCATCACCACCGGTCCGTTCCCCTTCCGATGTGCAATCAGGTTGCCCAACGGATCGGTCTCGATCGTATCGACGTGCCCGCTCAGTTCCTCTCTGATAATCGCGCGGATCGCCGCCTCGTAACCGGGGATTCCCGCCGCCTCGCTCAAACGCTTCAGAAGTTCCATCGATCCTCCTTAATTGACTACGGGTGAATTGTACCGCCTGATCTCTTGCAATCAATCGCGCAAGCGGTGATTTGGCAGTCCGGTGCGCGCATGATATGATAGTCTTATGATCCCTCTACGCGATTACCGACAGAGCAGGACCTTCCCCGTGGTTACCATCACGTTGATCATCCTCAACCTGCTCGTCTTCCTCTATCAAGGGTATCTTGGTACCCATAGGGACGTGCTGAACGACGGGATCCCGTGGCAGGATCGCGACCTATTCCCGCCGGGGTTTAATCCCACGACCTACCGTATGCACCTTACTCAAGGAGGTATCCCCACCCACTATCCGATCGCGCGCAGCCATTATTTCATCGTGCAGTACGGGCTCATCCCGGCCGAGTTCATGGGCGGCATAGACCTGCCGCCGCAGATCCCGATTCCGATCTGGCTCACCCTCTTCTCCTCGATCTTCCTCCACGGCGGGTTGATGCACCTTCTAGGGAATATGCTCTACCTATGGATCTTCGGGGATAACGTGGAGGACGCGATGGGCCACGGAAAGTTCCTGCTCTTTTACCTGCTCTGCGGCGTGGTCGCCGCGTTCGCCCAAATTGCGACCGCTCCCGGCAGTGCGATTCCGATGATCGGTGCCTCCGGGGCGATAGCCGGGGTCCTTGCCGCCTACTTTATGCTCTTCCCCCACTCGCGCATCCTCACCCTGGTTCCCATCTTTTTCTTCATCCGCCTTATCGCTGTCCCGGCCGTCTTCCTGCTTGGATTCTGGTTCCTCTTCCAGGTGATAAGCGGAGCGGGCATGCTCGGCCGCGCCGGGGGGGTCGCTTGGTTTGCCCACATCGGCGGATTTATTGCTGGGATCTTCCTCGTCTTCCTCTTCAAACAGCGCGGTGTGCCGGTAGTTCTACTGCAGATGCTGCGGCGAAGGCGCTGGTAAAAAACATAGAGCAGATCACCAACCCTTCCCTGTACGGCCTCCCTGTCTGCCTCAACTGTACCAGCCAGGAAGCACTTATCTTGGCAACCGTCTCCCTGACCCCCCTGTACAAGTTCGATGGCTGCTTTTGGAAAGAGCTGGGTGTGATTCTCGAATGGATCGACATTGATTAGCAGTCCAATCGGTGTGATCTGCACAGGCTATTTCTCGCCTGCTTATCGGCAGATAGGCCCCTGAATGAGCATTGACTCTCTCATAACTTTATGCTACCATAAAAACAAGCTGGAACACAGAAGGAAATAAGGAAACCTTGGACAGTGCGGGGGATGATACTATTCGGGCCGGGGCTTGTTTGGCGGTTTTTCAATCGCCAATATCAACTAGGCCATGTTAACGAACCCTGGAAAATTTGGTAAAATACACCTCATGGTAGAAAAATATGG
>JAJOKK010000166.1 GCA_021129875.1 Candidatus Bipolaricaulota bacterium | reverse complement strand
GAACGTCGAGTCCGTCTCGAACGTCGAGCCCGGCCCAATCGTCGATCCCGTCTCAATTGTCGAGATCGGTCCCCGCCGCCCGCTGCGTGGCTTCTTCAAGGCAAGAGGTCTTTCGATCGCGGCGGTGACTGATGTGCGCTCGGCACAGCGCGTCTTCGGTGAGCCACGGTATGGCTCGCCATGGTATAGCTCACCACGATGTGACACGTCACGGTGTGACACGTCACGATGTGATACGTCACGATGTGGTCCGCCACAGGAGGTATGATGATCGAATTTAAGCGGGAAGATTGGGCGTTGATCCTGGGTGGATCGAGTGGGTTCGGTCTAGCCACGGCCAAGAAACTGAGCCGACACGGGATGAGCGTCTGTGTGGTGCACCGCGATCGTCGGGGAGCGATGCATCGCATCGAGCCGGAATTCGATGCGATCCGCGCTTGCGGGAACGGCTTTATCGCGCTCAACCTGGACGCTCTCAGTCCCGAGGGTCGCGCCCGGACGCTGGATGCGTTGGCTGAACAGATGGGCACTTCCGGCCGCGTGCGCCTGTTGCTGCACTCGATCGCATTTGGGAACCTCAAGTTGGTCGCTCCTCCAATGCCGGACCCTCGCCCGCAGGAGGCGATCGACTGTCTGGCAGAGGCGCTGGGGGTCAATCCTGACCTGTTGAGCGAACAGATTGAAGATATGCTTATCGCAGGTGCGCCGGCGTTCCACTCCCTGACCGAACCTGCGTACGGTAAACAGCTCCTGGACGATGATGACGTATCACGGACGATCTATTCTATGGGGACCAGCCTGCTCAGTTGGGTGCGGGATGTGCACGAGCGCGGCCTGTTCGCTGCGGATGCGCGCGTCATCGGCCTGACTAGCGAGGGGAACGAGACGGCCTGGCCAGGGTATGCTGCGATCTCCGCGGCGAAGGCGGCGCTGGAATCGATATCGCGCGCCATTGCGCTCGAGTACGCGCCGTACGGGATCCGTGCCAACATTATTCAAGCGGGGGTGACCGACACGCCTGCGCTGCGTGCCATCCCGGGCAGTATCCGGATGAAGGCGGTCGCTGAGCTGCGAAACCCGTTTCAACGGTTGACCCGGCCTGAGGACGTGGCTGATTTCATCTGCCTGATGTGCACCGACGAGGCGGCCTGGGTCAACGGCGCAATCCTGTGCGTGGACGGTGGGGAGTGCATCGCATCGCTATGAATGGATTACGGAAGAATATGCTTGCGCAGTACCGTAGGCCTTGCTGTTTCAGTGTTTTCTTTCCGGTCTCCGATCGCTTGCTGAGGGGCTGTTGATGCTCTACCTGCACAGCGTCGGGCACTTCTTCCCTGAGAACGTGATCGATAACGAGTTCTTGCGGTCACTCGACATCGGCACCGATGAGGACTGGATCTTGGAGCGTGTAGGGATCCACACCCGGCGCACGGTCCTGCCGCTGGAGTACATCCGCAAGACGCGCAACCGCGACCCGCGCGAGGCGAACGCAGCGGCGCTTTATAGCAACGCACAGACCGGTGTCTACGCTGCGCGGATGGCCTTGGAGCGCGCGGGGGTGAAGCCTGCGGATATCGGCATGGTTATATCCGGCGGGTGCTCGCCGCAGTGGACTATCCCCCCTGAGGCGTGTCTGATCGCTGCGGAATTGGGGATCGACGCCCCGGCGTTCGACGTGAACTCGGCCTGTTCGAGCTTTGCGGCACAGCTGCACTTCCTTAACATGATGAAGCCCTCATCCTCTCCCGACTTTGTCCTTCTGGTCAACGCGGAGAACAACACGCGCGTCGTCGACTACAACGACCGGCGCACCGCTGTCCTCTGGGGTGACGGCACGGCGGCGGCGGTGGTTTCGCCGGAGATCCCGGCGCAGGCGCGGATCGTCTTCAGCTCGTTCCACTCCGATCCCCGGGGTTGGAGCAAGGTGACCATCCCTGTAGGGGGGCATTTTAACCAGGAAGGCTCGGCTGTGCAGGCGTTTGCTATCCGTACGACCGTGGCTACCCTGAAAGAACTGCGTCGACATGCGCGATGCAATCCGGAAGAGCTGCTCTTCATCGGTCACCAGGCCAACTTGCTCATGCTGCAATCGGTCTGTGACCGGGCGGGGATCGGCAAAGAGCAGCACCTGTTCAACGTGGATACCTTCGGCAACTGTGGCGCAGCCGGTGCTCCTTCTGTCCTCTCCCAACACTGGGATGATTTTGCTGAAGGGGACGAGATGGCGCTGGTGGTGGTAGGTTCCGGGCTTGCGTGGGGCGGGCTGCTCATCCGGTTTGGAGGCGAGGATTCTTATGAAGTACAGTGATTTCTTGAACAAGACTGCTTTTTCCAAAGAGGAACTGCTCGGTATCGCTTTGGGGACGTTAGTTGAAGACCCGCCGAAGGAGTTCATCCGTCTGCCTGCACCGCCGATGCTCATGTTCGACCGCG
Source organism: Candidatus Bipolaricaulota bacterium (assembly GCA_021129875.1). GTDB lineage: Bacteria > Bipolaricaulota > Bipolaricaulia > UBA7950 > UBA9294 > JAJOKK01. The sequence continues at coordinate 5,198 of JAJOKK010000166.1, read as the reverse complement.
TTGTCGCGCTGAGCCACGACGGACCACGGGGGCGCATCGTCAGCGAGTACGACGTACGGCTGGACGATTGGTTCTTCCAGTGCCACTTCAACTCGGATCCGGTGCAACCCGGCTGTCTGGGGGTGGACGCAATCTGGCAGATGATCGGTCTGTACTGTGGTCTACGCGGCGGTAAAGGGATCGGACGTGCGCTGGGCTGTAAAGAGATCGAGTTTGCCGGGCAGATTCGTCCCCATAACCGGTTGGTCCGCTACGAGGTGGATATTCGTCGCTACACCGATCTTAAGGCGAGCGGCGCGGCGGTGGCGATCGGCACGGGGCACGTACTTGTGGACGGCGAACTGATCTACACGATCAACGACGCCAAGGTCGGACTCTTCTTGGGGATAGGCTATCCAGACTACCCGAACCTCTCGGAGAATGCGGTGGGAGGGGTGATGAAACGATGAGTTCTAACCGTGACGAACCACGCATTGCACTGGTGACCGGTGGGGGGACAGGGATCGGGGCTGCCTGTTGTCGTGAACTGGCTGCGGCGGGCCTGCAGGTGGGAATTCACTACAACTCCAGCCGTGAGCCGGCGGAAGCGCTCTCCGCAGAGATCGCCGGGGCGTTCTTACTCCAAGCGGACCTCGCGACAAAAGAGGGTGCGGATTCTGTCTACCGTGCACTCAAAGAGCGCGGCGGCCTTGAGGTGCTCGTCAACAACGCCGGGATGACCGTTGATGCGCCGTTCATAACGGCCAAGCTTACCGACTTCGACCGTGTGCACGCTGTGAACCTACGCGGTACATGGTACCTGACCAAGCGCTTGGCCCGGCTGATGATCCGCAAGCAGTACGGACGGATCATTAATATCTCAAGCGTGATCGGCAGTACGGGTAATCCGATGCAGAGCATCTACGGGATGAGCAAAGCAGCGATCGACAACCTCACCAAGACCGTCGCCGCGGAACTCGCCCAGTACAACATCCTGGTCAACTCAGTTGCGCCGGGGTTCATCTCCACCCGGATGACCGCGGACCTCTCCGCTGAGGAGCGTGACAGCATTATGCGCCTAGTCCCGCTGGAGCGGATGGGGACGCCTGCAGAGGTGGCGCGGATGGTGCGTTTCTTAGCGGTTGAAGGCTCGTATTGCACCGGGGCGATCTTTCATGTTAACGGAGGGATCTATGGCGGCTGAAGGAATAGGGATGACCCGGGCCGAGGTGTTGGCGACCGTGCCGCAGCAACGCCCGTTCCGCTTTCTGGATGAACTGCTTGAGCTTGATAAGGACCACGCTGTGGGCCGTTACACGTTCCGACTCGATGAATTCTTCTACGCGGGGCATTTCCCGGGCAACCCGATCACACCCGGGGTTATTCTGTTGGAGGCGCTCTGCCAGACCGGGGTGGTGGCATTGGGGATCTACCTGTTGTCGTTGGAGATCCCAGTGGAGGAGGTAGCGCTTTACAATACACTCCTTACCGACGCCGAGGTCGAGTTCTCCTCGATGGTCATCCCTGGCGAACAGGTGACGATCCGTGCGGAAAAGATATTTTGGCGACGGCGCAAGCTGCGCTCCACGGTGGAGATGATACACGAAGACGGCCGTTTGATCGCTACCGCGATCGTTTCCGGCATGGGGGTGCACCGTGGCTAGGGTGGTGATCACCGGGATGGGCGTAATCGCACCGAACGCGCACGGGCTCGATGAGTTCGCAGCAGCGCTGCACGAAGGGCGTTCAGGTATCCGTTTTCTTGAGAAACTCAAGGAGCTAAACTTCAGCTGCCAGGTGGCAGGTATACCACAGGGGGTCGATGAGCTCAAAGAGCGTTATTTCTCTCCCGAAGCCCTGATGGCGATGAACAGCAACATGATCTACGCCGGGATCGCCGGGATCGATTGCTGGCGCGACGCGGGATTTGTCGTCCCCTCGCCGGAGAGCCAGGCCGTGGACTGGGAGACAGGCGCGATCATCGGCACAGGGATCGGAGGGGCGGACACCCTTGGAGAGAAGGTGATCCCGTACACCGACGCCGGTAAAGTGCGCCGGTTGGGCTCCACCATGGTGGAGCAGGTGATGGACAGCGGCGTCAGCGCACGGCTGACCGGCTTCTTGGGCCTTGGAGGGCAGGTGACGACCAACAGCAGCGCGTGCACCACCGGGACGGAGGCCGTCATAAACGCCTACTTTCGGGTGAAGGAAGGCCGCGCTCAGCGGATGCTCGCCGGCGGGTCGGAGGGTGCCTCGCCGTATATCTGGGCCGGGTTCGATGCCATGAGGGTCCTCAGCCGCGGGCACAACCATGAGCCGGAATACGCATCGCGCCCGATGAGCGCCACCGCGTCCGGGTTTGTCCCTGCAGCCGGGTCGGGCGTATTGATGATCGAAAGCCTGGAAAGCGCCCGAGCACGCGGTGCACGGATCTACGCTGAAATCTTGGGGGGGCATGTCAATTGCGGCGGTCAGCGCGGCGGTGGAACGATGACCGCGCCCAACCCTGAAGGTGTTCACCGTTGCGTCTGTGAGGCGATCCGCAATGCGGGGATTGCGCCCACTGATATCGATGCCCTCAACGGGCACCTCACCGCCACGATGGCCGATGTGCAGGAGATCTGCAACTGGCAGAAAGCACTGGGTGTATCTCCAGAGCAATTCCCCCTGACCAACTCGACGAAATCGCTCATTGGCCATGCCTTGGGCGCCGCCGGTGGGATCGAGTGCGTGGGCGCAGTCCTGCAGCTTGCGCGCGGGTTTGTCCACGGCTCGGTCAACTGTGAGGATCTGCATCCCGAGTTGAGCCTGTTTCGCAGCCGTATCCCACAACAGACCATCGACACGGAGATCAAAATCCTCGCCAAAGCAAGCTTTGGCTTCGGCGACGTCAACGGGTGCGTGATCTTCAAGAAGTGGGAATCTTTGGATTGAGTGATTAAGTGATCGGAGGTTCAACAACGCTCCCATGCCGCTCTCATAGAGAGGTTGACGGACCTTCTTTTAAGCGGTAGAATGAGTGTGTATTCCTCGGTAGCTCAATTGGCAGAGCGCTCGGCTGTTAACCGAACGGTTGGAGGTTCGAGTCCTCCCCGGGGAGCCAGTAAACGGTTCCTTCCTATCTCATCTGGGTAATTAGCGTTGGTCAGTGAGCGTATTCGTAATCTTGTCTCTTGGGTGAAATGCCGATAGCTCTTCTTGTGCCGTTCGTTGTCAAAGATACTCAAGACACAAAGGCTCACACGGCTGAACCTCCACCGCATGAGCTGGCTGCGCTGTTCCCTTAATATATTTGTGCCCGGGTCTTCCTTGATATTCTCTGCAAAACCCGGCACGGATGGCAGTGGGGTATGGTTAAGAAGAAACTAGCTTCCCGTGCTCTCATATCGGCGCAGGCCGCGTCTCCAGACCAGGGCAACGATCGCCCATAGCACAAGGACCCATGCGAACGTTAGTGCGATAATCGAAGAGGGCGCACTGCCAAGGGCCCACGCGCTGGGCCAGTAGGCCACAAAGCCGAGAGGAATCAGGAATGTGAAGACGACGCGCAACCAGCGAGGGTAGATTAGAAGCGGGTATTGAGCGAAGTCAAGGACGCCGAGCAAGGGCTCGCCCGCCGAACGCGTGGCGCGGAACCAGAAAGAGGACAGGGCAAGAAGAGTGAAGATCCCGCCAAGGATGGCGACCCCGGCAACGAGAAGGAGCGCGAACAGAGCAGCAGTCGACAGTGGTATCCTAGTCTCCATACCTCTCGCAGCGACGAGGAGGATGGCAATCCCGAAGACGCTCCCTGGGAGTTCCGCGATGCTCTCCCCGACTCCTTCGGCAACGATCTGGAGGAACGCTGGCGCAGGCCGATAGAGGAGTGCGTCCAAGCCCCCTTCAATGAGATAGTCACTCGAAAACCACAACGTCCATGAGAAGAAGAAGTAGAACAGACCGGTAACAACCTGAAAAGCCCCGAAGACAAAGAGGATCTGCGAGAATGTCCACCCGAACAGCTGCGGGATATGCTGGAAGACCACAGCAAGGAAAACCAGACCCACTCCTTGGTACAAAGCAATGCTGAAAATGCCTATCAGGAAGTCGCCTCGATCGGTGAGCCTTGCGGCAAGCGAAGCCCGAAAGAACGCGAGGAAGACCCTCACACAATAGATCAGCCGCCTATAGAGTTGCATGCTTACCCTCCTAGCGCATCGAATCGGCGCAGGGCTCGCCGAAATACGAGCCAGCAAACAGCCCACGCGATCAACGCCCATATCCCCTGATAGAGCAGGGCGACAGGATGCGAGTACCCCAAGTAGAAGCCGACAGGGACGTCGATGCTTGCCTTGAACGGCAAGAAGTCGAGGACGCGCTGCAGTGGGCCGGGAAACAGGACGAGTGGGAGAAGCGCGCCGGAGAACAGCGAGAAAAGAAAGTCGCGGGCATGAATGATCCCCTCGTTGCGACGGAACCAGAAGGCAGCGAGCCCTATGGTGATCTCGACCGCAGTATTCATCAGAAAAGCTAGGACGAGACTGATGGGGAGCAACACGAGATAAGTCGGTGTTTCAGGACCGAGTCGCAGCGAGAACCCAATGAGGACGAGGGGCGCCCCGATCCACAGGAGTTGCCAGACAATCGCTGCCAGGATGCGGCAGACCAGGTACCAGAGGAGACCGAACGGGCGCACGATCTGAGTGGCTAAAGACCCGTCTCGAACCTTGTCGGACAGCTCTCTGGCGATGTTTGTCGGCTGGGTAGCACAGATGATAAACTGAACGAGAATCACGTACCTGAGCATGAACGGCCAATCCAGACCCTCGATAGTCGCGCGTGCGAAGAAGACAGCCCGCCAGAAGAACAGAAGGACGACGACGGTCATCAGCGAACCGATCAGCTGAATGACCAGGTTCGTTCGATAGCGCGTCGCAGCCAAGAACTCTACGTGAATAACAGCGCCCAGTTCTCTGATCCTATCCGTCGCGTATCGCACCGTGATCCCCTGAGGTCTTATAGAGGGAGAGAACGATATCCTCGATCGTGGGGCGTTCGATACGAACATCGAGCAGGCGACCCGTGGCGAGGACATGGTCGAGGATTGGATTCAGTGCTTCCTTCTCAGCCTGAAACGTGAGACAGCCGTCTGCCATCTCGGCATCGGATGAGATCGATGCACCTAGCCCGACTTTACCGCGAATGGGGTGTCGCAGCGACCATCTGTCCACAATGCAGGG
>JAJOKK010000231.1 GCA_021129875.1 Candidatus Bipolaricaulota bacterium | reverse complement strand
CTCATCAAAAAAGTACTCCAAATCGTATCGTTGCCTCACCTAAAAAAGTACTCGAAAGGGGAGGTGAAGGTAGAGTTGTTTCCTATCTGCCAACAGACAGCCTGGCTACCGTCAGGTAGAGCGCAGACAGATCTCAGGCAATGCCTGAGGCAAGGAGGCAACGATGCCGTTAACCATGAAAGAGAAGCAGGCGGTGACCAAGCAATTGGCGCTCGAATACAAACGAGCACGCAAGAAGAAGAAGGGGAAGATCATCGACTCGGTGATCCAACTGACAGACTACAACCGGTCCTACGCTGCCCGGGTCCTCCGCTGGCGAGCCCGGCCTAAGGTGCTGGGAAGAGGGAAAGTCGGAGGGGTAAATATCACCTTGGTTGCAGATGAACGCAAGAGAAAGAAGAAGAAACGAAAGAAAAGAGCGAGGAAGTATGATAAGCCAGTATTTGTTGCCCTGCGGAAGATTTGGACAATCTGTGACTGTATCTGTGGTAAGCGATTAGGCCCCTTTCTTCCCGAGATAATCACGGTTTTGGAAAGGTGCAAAGAATTGGAGATTGCCGAGGATGTGAGGAAGAAGCTGTTTGAGATCAGTCCGGCAACGATCGACCGGCTCCTTGCTCCCGTCAGGAAACAGTATCTGCTGAAAGCAAGATCGCACACCAAGCCCGGGACGCTACTCAAGCACCAAATCCCGATTCGCACTTTCAGCGACTGGGATGAACAGCGGCCCGGGTTTCTGGAGATCGACCTTGTGGGCCATGAAGGAGGGAACTCGAGAGGGGATTTTGCGCAAACCCTTGATGCTACCGATGTATGCACCGGGTGGACTGAGACGAGAGCGGTGAAGAACAAGGCGCGGGTGTGGGTCTTTACGGCACTCATGGAGATCGAAGAGCGGCTTCCGTTTGCGATGTTGGGGATCGATTCAGATAACGGCGGTGAGTTCATCAATGCTCATCTACTGCAGTTCTGTAATGAAGCAGAGATCACCTTTACGCGGAGCAGAGTCAGCCGGAAGAACGACAGTTGCTTTGTGGAGCAAAAGAACTACTCGGTGGTACGCCGAGCGGTTGGGTATCGCAGATATGATACGGAAGAGGAGGTTGCGGTTCTAAACGAGCTGTACGATCACCTTAGGCTGTACACAAACTTCTTCCAACCGGTGATGAAATTGCTGGAGAAAACGCGAGTTGGCAGCAAGGTGAAGAAGAAGTATGATCGGGCGAAAACGCCGTTCCGGCGGGCGATGGAATCACCGCTTATTAATAAACACGTAAAAAAGAAACTTACAGAACAGTACGATACATTGAATCCAGTAGCCATTAAACGAGAAATCGTCGATCTACAGGAAAGGCTAGATAAGATATCTCGATCTAAAAGAAAGATAACAGCAGGAGAAAAGCGGGGCGATTTGGAGTACATTTTCCAGTGAGTCAACGAATGCCTTTCGAGTACTTTTTTACATGAGGCAACGGGCTACTGTGCAGTTCAACTACAGGCCGTGAAGTTCCCCTGCAGTACGGCCATCTGTCCTCCCTCCCTCCCCGGCTGTTGCAGATATAATGAGTGCATGGATAAACAGGAATTTATGGACAAACTCCTTTCACAGGTTTCACTCGACGAGATCGATTTCGCCTGCGACCTCGAACGGGTTCTTGCCGAACAGGTGAAGTACCTGCGCTCGGTCGTCACGGTCCTTGCCGAACAGGAGAGGATCGAGAAGGACGCCCTCGTCCGCGAGCTGCGTTCCCGCATCGCCGACAAGGAGGCCCATATCTCCATCCTGCGGGAAGAGAATACCTGTCTGCGGGTGCGCCTTGCTACGGCAGCAGGTTGAAATTCAGCTCCGCATCCCGTAGGTTCTCTCCCGCAGTCAAGAACCTTACAGGTCTAAGCGGAGTTGATCCTCATATTGCAGCTTGGTGAAACGCAGTCTCGATTCAGAGAGAACAACGCACACAAGGTACGCCGCTACAGAAAGATAGATGTAGCGTCGGGTCCTGTGCCCGACGTTCTGGCGGTTATTCCGGAGATAGCTCCTGTACCCTGCACAAGCGACAAGGCTTACCTACGCCAATTAACCTACTGCGAATCTCCGCTTTCCTCCCTCCAACAAGCCGGGGTATCCAGCGGAGGATTCTTATGAAGGGACCGGACATCCGCGAGCGACTTGCGCGCCTACAAACAGAACGTGTTGCCCTGGAAGGGAAGCTCAGCGACCCCGAAATGATCGCCGGCCCATCCTACCGCGACTTAACACAACGCTACGCCCATCTCTGCGAAATTACGCGTGCAGGGGAGAGATGGGAACACCTCTGTGCAGCGATCGCTGAGGAGGAGGAGCTGTGGAAGAGCGAGGTGGATCTGCGCGAGGAGCTTGAGGCCGTCCTAAAGGAGGATCGGCAGGAGATGGAGAGGGTCAGGCAAGAGTTCCTCCACCTTCTCATCCCCCGTGATCCCAACGACCGGAAGACGGCGATCGTAGAGATCCGCGCCGGGACCGGAGGGGATGAATCGAGCCTCTTCGCCGCGGACCTCTTCCGCATGTACGCGCGCTATGCCGAGGCAAGACGGCTCAAGGTCTCCCTCCTCGACAGCCACCCCACCCCACTCGGCGGGTTCAAACAGATCGTCTTCGCCATCGAGGGGAAGGACGCCTACGGCCGCTTCCGCTACGAGTCAGGTGTCCACCGGGTGCAGCGCGTCCCGGAGACGGAATCATCCGGCCGCATTCATACATCCACAACGACAGTGGCCGTCCTCCCCGAGGCGGAAGAAATTGATATCTCCATCGACACCAACGACCTGAAGATCGATACCTTTCGTTCGACCGGCCCGGGCGGGCAGAGCGTGAATACGACCGATTCCGCCGTGCGGATCACCCACATCCCTACCGGGCTCGTGGTCAGTTGCCAGGACGAAAAATCCCAGCTCAAGAACAAGGCCCAGGCAATGCGTGTTCTGCGTGCCCGGCTGAAGGATCGGATCGAAAAGGAGCAGGAAGCAAAGCTGTCGGCTACGCGGCGCAGCCAGATAGGCTCGGGCGACCGCAGTGAGAAGATCCGCACGTACAACTTTCCACAGAACCGGGTGACCGATCATCGAATCGGGTTGACCCTGTACCGTCTGAGGGAGGTCCTCGAGGGGGACCTTGACGAATTGACCGGTCGACTTCGCGAAGCAGCAGCAGAAGAGGCCGCTGGGTGAAAATACGCTGTACCAACCAGCCTTTGTGCAACTCTCCCTTGACAGGCCTCTCTCCGGTCGCTACCATAACATTCGGCATCCGGGTCTGTAGCTCAGTCGGTTAGAGCGCTCGCCTGATAAGCGGGAGGTCCCTGGTTCGAATCCAGGCAGGCCCATTTACTTGTTTAGTTTTCCGGTTGGCGATAAGAACGCATCGACTGTTATGCGTGATGACACGGGCAAGGATAAGGAGGAACCATGGCGGAAGAAGCTCAAAAGGCCGAAGCGCAACAGGCCGATGAAAAGCTGGTGAAGGTGATCGACAAGGGAATGGGAGGGAGGATCCATATACGCCTCTCGCGGTTTCGCGACCGTGATTATCTCGATATCCGCAACTTCTATGAGACCGATGAGCAGGAGTGGAAGCCTACCCGTAAAGGGATCGCTATCCCTGTCGAGCTGCACGCGGAACTTCTGGCCGCGCTAAAAGAGGCCGAACCACACATCGCGGAGCGCGCGGCCAAGAGCGCAACGCCGTAAGGACTGCGCCGGCCCTTGATGCCCGGGCACGGATCCGGGATAATCAGACAGAATGACCGGTCCCGTCGTCTAGTGGCCTAGGATATCGGGCTCTCATCCCGGCGACAGGGGTTCGAATCCCCTCGGGACCGCCAGATTGCTTTGCTTATAAAGGGCATATGAGGATCGATCTATGCCGTGTGGGTGCTATCTGGATAAATCGTTGAGTCTGTCGGCGTTGACAGTCGGGGCGGTCCGGGGTAGCATATGGTATTGTGCTTGATGTACTATCTGTTCAGGAGGTGCTTTTCCTAAGGTGGACGTTGGAAAAAAAAGATTGCCAAAGCGTGTTGGGAATGCGATCCATACTATAGGGAGGAGGAAGCGGGCCACCGCGCGCATCTACCTCTCCGAGGGCGGCGGTGCGATGCTCATCAATAAGCGTCCGGCAGAGGAGTACTTCTCCGCGTATGTGAACGCGCCGGAACACCTGGAGAAGACCGTCAAGCTCCCGTTCTACGCAACCGGAACTGTGGGGAAGTACGATGTGAAAGCGAGCGTCTCCGGCGGCGGCTATACCGGCCAGTTGGAAGCGGTTCGCCTCGGGATCGCACGTGCGCTCGTCGGAGTCACGGAAGAGTACAAGGCCCCGCTGAAACAGGCCGGCCTCCTCACCCGCGACTCCCGCGAGGTGGAACGGAAGAAGTACGGTCGCCGGAAGGCCCGTAAGAGCGAGCAGTACTCCAAACGTTAGACAGGAGAGCCTTAAAGTGAAAAAAGATATCCATCCCGAGATGAAGAGTGCGGCGGTTAAGTGCGGATGCGGTGCACAGCTTGATACCATATCCACCGTCGCGGAGATGCGCGTTGACATCTGCTCGAAGTGCCACCCTTTCTTCACCGGAGAGGAACGTCTCCTCGACACCGAGGGGCGCGTAGAGCGATTCCAGCGTAAATACGGAAAGAAAGAGGCGTAAGACAATGTCAGTGCCGGTAGTAGGCGGGCAGGCACTCATTGAGGGAGTGATGATGCAGAACGGCGGTCGCGTAGCGATCGCCGTTCGGCGTGTGGAGGACGGAGAGATCATCGTGCAGGACCTCCCCGCACGGGGTCGCTTCACCCGAGCCAGTCGGATTCCACTCCTTCGCGGGCTCTTCCGTCTCTACGACATGCTCTCCTTGGGAATCAGGGCACTCAACCTCTCGGCGAGCATCGCCTTCCCTGAGGAAGATCAGCCCGGAACGATCGGCAGCACCCTCACCTTCCTTGCCGCGATCCTCATCGCCGTCGGCGGGTTCATCGTCCTTCCCCTCTACCTCGCAAGCATCATCCCGGGGTTGCACGAGGGTAATTCCATCATCTTAAACCTGGTCGAGGGGGCGATCCGCATAAGTTTCTTCCTGCTCTACCTTGTGGGAATCTCACGGATGAAGGAGATCCGCCGCGTCTTCCAGTACCACGGCGCGGAGCATAAGACGGTCTATGCATACGAGGCGGGAGAGGATCTGACAATAATGAACGCGCAAAAGCACACCACACTCCACCCCCGCTGCGGGACCGCCTTCCTGGTGATCGTCCTAATCATCTCCATCCTCATCTTCTCCCTTGCCGGGACGCCTGCTCTGTGGGTGAGGATACTGTTGCGCCTTCTTCTCCTCCCGGTCGTCGCCGGGGTCTCATATGAGCTGCTCCGGTTCAGCGGGAGGAACTACGATCGTCTCTGGGTAAAGGTCCTCATCAAACCGGGGCTGTGGATGCAGCGGCTGACTACAGCCGAGCCGAGCGACGACATGGTCGAGGTGGCGATCGCGTCGCTCAAGCGGGTTACCCTTCCTCCGCCCGAGCAACCCGCACCCCCTTCCCTTTGAACTGTAACCGCTTCAGGCGAGTCCACACAGTCGTTTCAGTGCCTCGACATGTTCGTAGGCGACCCGGATCGATCCCAGCGTCTCCTTAACCGAGGAAGGGCCGTGGTCGTCCGAGCCGCCGGTGAGGAGAAACTTGTGTCGCTTCGCCAGGGACTGCAAGAGCGCCGGTGCAATACTAAGCCCTTCCATCCCATTCCTGTACGGATAGAAGACCTCGAGCCCATCGACCCCCTCTGCGTGAATTGTGGTAAGAAACGCATCCCAGTCGAGGACGTCCATAAAACACGGATGAGGGAGCGAGGTTGCCCCACCTGCGGCATGAACGGCGTGCGCTGCCGCGCGGAACCCGGGCCGTTCGAGAGGGATATAGCACGGTTGACCGTCTCCAATGAGCTGGGTGAACGCATCGGACATCGTTTCGACCGCTCCCTTTTCAACGAGGATCTTTGCCAAATGGGGCCGTCCGATGCTCCCCTGCGCCAGTGCCCGTACCTCGGCAAGGGAGATATCGAGTTGAAGGTAGTCGCGACAGCGGATGACCATCTTTTCCATCCGCATTGCGCGCGCTTTACCCATGAACGAAAAGAGGTCTTTGAGCGCCGGCGCGTTCGGCTCGATGAAGTAGCCGAGAAGCTCGCCCGAAATTCCATCGAAGTCGACCTTTATCTCCACCCCAGTGATCACCTCCAACCTCCCGATCCGGGTGACCCGCTGAGTGAGGGCGGGTGAGACGGTATCGTGGTCGGTGATGGCGATAGCAGAGAGACCGCACGCAGCAGCCCGTTTCACCAGTTCGGGTATCTCTTGCGTCCCGTCAGAAGCAGTGGTGTGTAGGTGAAGATCAGCATAACCGAATGTCATAGGAACCTCGCTTCGATGATATTTGTGATCCGCGTGCGCGGCATCTCCGCCGGGAGAGGTGAGGACAATCCTCTTTGTATAGTCCACCCTGTCTTTGCAGGCCCCCCGGATCTTCGTAGTGTACTCGAACTGCTGCTTCTTTCTCCAACCATCTCTTCCAGGGATGATCTGCGGAAGGTCTCTACCTGGCAGGGAAAGCCGTGTTCGTATAAAATCACCGAGGTATAAACGTAGGCTTGATCTGCAAGCCAAGGTTGTGTTACGCTGATCGGTGGGATGGCAGAATTAAGAATATGTACTTCGAACCTGATCGTCAGCTGTTCTGCCCTGAACTTGAGCACGACGGAGAGGATGGAAGAGTTGCGAAAAGGAGTGATTGGATGGACGAATACGAGATCGAATTGATCGATTACCTGCGCGTTATCTGGCGGCGAAAGTGGATCATCATCGTCTGCATGGTCGTCACGCTGGCAGTCACCGCCGGCATAGTGTGGACGCAGCCGAACGAATACGCTGGGACAGTCTCCTATCGGTTGCATGATCGCTCGACGCACCTCCTTGCGCCGAACATACACAGGCTGCCGCATGCTATCGATGTGGTCGAAACCATCTCGCTGAGAGAAGGGTTGCGGTTGATCGAGACGTCGACCAGGGACCTCGTTCACGTGACGCTCACCGGGGTGATCCCTCCGAATGACCTACCAGAACAACTCGATCGGTTCACCACGCACCTCTATGCGGAACTGACCGCACGGTTCCAGGCGGAAAAAGACCGAGCGACAGCAGAAAGCGCATTCAGGATCGACCAGACGACCAAGCAACTCGACCTACTGGAGGAGCGCATGGACGCGCTCACCACACCGGACGACCCGCTCCTGCCGTTCCTGGCTAAGAAGGTTGTCGACCTTGAGGTGCGCATCGTTACGGAGCAGGTACGGCTTGATATCCTACGCGAAACAGAGGCGGACGCCCTGCTCACCCTGGAGACTGTCAGAATCTCATCGATCACCAGGACGGGTCCCAACCGAACGATGCCGCTCGCCGTCGCCGGCGTGCTCGGCATCTTCGCCGGACTCCTCCTCGCCTTCTTCGTTCAGTATTTGAGTAAGCACTAAGGGGTCCGGTCGGGGGATGCTGCCGTTCAGCTACAAAGATACGTATTCAGTAAAACCATCCCTGAATCGCCGTCCGAGGGAGGAAAGAACCACGGATGGAGACTGACACAGACGGATTATTGCTGGAGTGCCGGCCAAGAGGCCGGAGTGATGTGCGTAGGGGAG
>JAJOKK010000098.1 GCA_021129875.1 Candidatus Bipolaricaulota bacterium | reverse complement strand
CACGACGAGCAGGATCGAAAACTTCCACCTACCCACTCAAAACGCCGAAGAGCCAAAATCTATCTATGGGAGGAGCTGCGCGGGAGTGCCCGTGAAGATTGAGGTGTTTGTAGAGAAGCTGAGCCGGCCTTAACGATGCGACTGGGTTTGCGATCCTCTCATGTTGCGGAACTCGATCCGTCAAGCTATCATACAGCATTACCGTATGATAGTTACGGGGCGGATGAGAATCCCGTTCGCGAAGGGATGCCGGTGATGCTTCGAGTGTGCTTCTGGAGTCCCTTTGCGGGTGGTTTTTTCGTCGATTGCAAATAAAAGTGAAGTAGGTGGTAGAATGGTGAACGAAAAGAAGGTTACAGTGATTGCCCTGGGTGGGAACGCGATATTAAAGCCGGGGCAACGCGGGACGATCGCTGAGCAGATGGCGAATGTGGAGGAGACCTGCGGGCAACTGGCGCAGATGGTGGAGTCAGGCTGTTACAAGATAATCGTTACACACGGAAACGGGCCGCAGGTTGGGAACCTCCTCCTTCAGAACGAGGCGGGCAAGGAACTGGCCGCCCCGATGCCGCTCCATATTTGCGGCGCGCAGAGCCAGGGGATGATCGGATTCATGATCCAGCAGTCGCTGCACAATACCCTTGCTGCGCGGGGGAAGGGCGATATTCCGATCGCCACCGTTGTTACCCAGGTAGTCGTCGATAAGGACGATCCTGCCTTTGATAGTCCGAGTAAGCCCGTCGGCCCGTTCTACAGCGAGGAAGAGGCCAAAAGGCTGGAAACGGAGAAAGGGTACCATGTACGAGAGGATGCCGGTCGTGGCTGGCGACGGGTCGTGCCTTCGCCGGATCCGGTCGAAATATTCGAGAAAAAGGCGATCCGGCAACTCGTCGATGCGCGCACGATCGTCATCGCTTCTGGCGGAGGTGGGATCCCAACAGTGCGCGAGAACGGGAATATTCATGGGGTCGATGCGGTGATCGATAAGGACCTTGCCGGTGAACAGCTCGCCGAGGACCTTGGTGCGAAGATCTTCCTCATCCTGACCGACGTAGAGCAGGTAAAGCTGAACTACAAGACACCACAGGAAGAGGGGCTGTCGCAGATCTCTCTCGACGAAGCGAAGCGCTATCTCGATGAAGGGCACTTTGCAAAGGGGTCGATGGCCCCGAAGATGGGCGCGGCAATCCGGTTTATCGAGGCTGGCGGAGAGCGGGCGATCATCACCTCGCTAGACCGGGCGGTCGATGCGCTGGAAGGCAGGGCGGGTACAACTATAAGAAGCTAGGTGAATGGTGAATGGTGAATAGTGAATGGTAAATGGTAAATGGTATATGCAGACCGTAAACCATGAACCCTACGAACCCCATGAACCCAATGAACCCAACGAACTCTATGAACCCTACGAACCCTACGAACCCTACGAACTCTATAAACCCTACGAACTCTATGAACCCAACGAACCCTACAAACCCTACAAACCCTACGAACCCAATGAACCCAACGAACTCTATGAACCCTACGAACCCCATGAACCCAATGAACCCAACGAACTCTATGAACCCTACGAACCCTACGAACCCTACGAACTCTATAAACCCTACGAACTCTATGAACCCAACGAACCCTACAAACCCTACAAACCCTACGAACCCAATGAACCCAACGAACTCTATAAACCCTACGAACCCAAAATACTAGGAGGTTTACATGTCCAATACGACTTTACGAGGGAGAGACTTCCTCACCTGGCTTGACTTTTCACGTGATGAGATCGAGGCGATGCTCGATACGGCGCACGACCTGAAACGTAAGTTTATCCGACGGGAACCGCACAGGATCCTTGAAGGGATGACGCTGCACATGCTCTTCTACAACTCCAGTTTACGTACGCGTAACTCGTTCGAAGCCGGAATGACCCAGCTTGGCGGGCACGCCCATTTTCTGCAGCCCGGTGCAGTCTACACCCCGGCGCTGAAAGGGGAGGAGATTGCGTACAAGACCGAGCGGATTAGTGATGTGTCCCGCGTCCTCGCTGAGATGGGCGACGCGATCGCTATTCGCATCTACGGTAATCCGACCGGGTGGGAGTATGGCAAGGGCAACCTGATCATCCGCGAATTCGCAAAATGGTCGAAGGTTCCGGTGATCAACATGGAGGACGACATGTATCACCCCTGCCAGGCACTCGCCGATGTGATGACGATGCAGGAGAAGCTCAGCCACAACCTGCAAGGGAAGAAATTCGTCATGAGCTGGGCCTACTCGGGATCGGTACAAAAACCGCTCGCTGTCCCGCAGAGCGCAATCGTCTCCGCCGCAATGATGGGGATGGATGTCACCCTTGCTCATCCCAAAGGGCTTGACCTCGACCCGAAGATCCTCGAAGCGACCAAGAATCATGCCAAGCGAAACGGCGGCGCGTTCAAGATCGTCCACGATATGGACGAGGCGTTTAAAGATGCTGTCGTTGTCTATCCGAAGGCGTGGACTATCCAGCCGACCGATGGATCAGGGCCGATGGACGAGGCAAAGGCGAAGGCTGTCTTCGAGGCGAACAAGGACTGGATCTGCACGCAGGAGAAGATGGCTCTGACCGACAATGCGTACTATATGCACTGCCTCCCGGCTGACCGCGATATGGAGGTGACCGACGAGGTGATCGATGGACCTAACTCGGTGATCATCGAAGAGGCGGCGAATAGGATGCACGCGCAGAAAGGGATGATGGCCCTGCTTATGACCTAGATCGATTCATCTATTGGGTATTTGGCCACGGCGTAGGGGCGGGTTTCAAACCCGCCCCTACTGTGCCGCGGGCTCTGCGGTGAGCGAGTACTATAAGGAGGCGAAAATGAGTTGGTTCGACCTGAAAGGACGAGACCTGATAGCGGAGACAGACTGGAGTAAGGAAGAGTATGATATTGCGATGAAGGTGACCGATCAGATGAAGGGGCTCTACTACAGTGGTAAGGAGCATCCGTATCTGAAGTATAAGACCTTTGCCATGCTCTTCTTCGCCGGATCGACACGCACACGCATGTCGTTCGAGGCAGGAATGACCCAGCTGGGCGGGAACGCGCAGTTTATTAGCTCAAATACGTTGCGGTTGTCGATTGAGGACAAGCCGGGCGCCGGCGAGACAGTAGCGGATACGGCTAAGGCGATGGCCCGCTTCTGCGATGGGCTCGGGATCCGTCTCCTCGACGACCAGGTTGACTACTACGGTCATGGAGACCTTGTGATCCGTAAGTTTGCAGAGTGCGCCGAAGTTCCGGTGATCAACATGGCTTCGGACATCAACCACCCATGCCAGTCGCTGACCGACATCCACACCATGCACGAGAAGCTGGGGCACGTAAAAGGGAAGAAGATCGTCGTCAGTTGGGCCTACTCGCCGTGGGTCCGCGGACGTTGTTCGATGCAGGGAACAGCGCTCATCTCAGCGATGTACGGGATGGATGTCGTCGTTGCCAATCCGCCTGAGTTCGATCTCGACCCGAAGGTTATGCAGGAATGCAAGGAGATCGCAGCAGGATCCGGCGGATCGTTCGAGGTCGTTCACGACATGGACAAGGCCCTCGACGGAGCGACCGTTGTCTTCCCGCGTAACTGGTACACCGGGAAACGCTATGATATCGGCAAGGAAGAGGAGTTGAAGATCGCGGAGCGCTACAAGGACTGGTGCTACACCGCCGCACGGCAGAAGAAGCTTTGCGATCCGGGCTATCTGCTTCAGTGTATGCCGATCGACCGCGGCTACGAGGTCGAGTCCGAGGTCTGTGACAACAGCCTTTCGTGGATCTATGATCAGGCGGAGAATCGCCTTCACACCCAGAAAGCGATCATGGCTCTGACCATGGGCGGCCGCTTATAGCGATGTTGCTTGCTGCTAACCTTGAACGGTAATATCTGAGGACGATGAACGAGGCCGAAACAAAGCATTCGAATACCAAAAGCCAAGATCTAAGTCTAAACAGCGGGATGATCGGCGCAGCTGTTCCGCGACCGGACGCGATCGATAAGGTCCGCGGGGAGGCGAGGTTCGTCGATGACCTCGTCTTTTCTGGGATGCTCCACGCAGCGGTGATATGGAGCGAGTTTCCGCACGCAAAGATCCGCAATATCGATCTCACTGCGATTATGGATGACCCACGCGTCGTCTGCACACTCACCTCGGAAGAGGTTCCGGGCGATAACATCGTGCACGTGATCTACGACGACCAGCCCGCACTGGCAGCAGGGATCGTCCGGTACATCGGCGAGCCGATCGCCCTTGTCGCTGCCGAAGATCGGGCAAGTGCGCGCGCGGCAGCAACGCGCGCGCTGATCGACTATGAGGAGATCCCTGCCGTCTTCGACCCTGAGGAAGCACTCCGTCCCGACGCGCCGCTGGTCGCCGTCCCTGCGGCGGTTGAGAAGGGACCGAACCTGTTCAATTCTATGCGCATCCGCAAAGGGGATATCGAGCAAGGGTTCGCCGCCGCGGACGTGGTCGTAGAAGGGGAATATCGCTTCGGCTATCAAGAGCACGCCTATCTGGAGACGCAAGGCGCGATCGCCGTCCCCGAAGAACACGGAGCGATGGCGATCTACGGCACGATGCAGTGCCCGTTCTACGTGCGGAGCGCGGTAGCGCAGGTCCTTGGACTTCCTCTGTCCAAGGTGCGGGTGGTGCAGACGGCGACCGGCGGGGCGTTCGGCGGGAAGGAGGACGTCCCATCGCTTGTCAGTGCGCTCGCCGCGTTGCTGGCGTGGAAGACGCGCCGACCGGTGAAGCTTGTCTACGACCGCGAGGAGGACATCCTCACAACGAGCAAGCGGCATCCGGCGGTGATCCGTTACAGGAGCGGGGCGAAGCGGGACGGGAGATTGACCGCAATTGAGGTCGACTTCATCTACAACGCCGGCGCTTATCAGACCCTCTCATCGGCCGTGCTCTGGCGGGCGCTGATGAGCGCGGCCGGACCGTATCGGATTCCGCATGTGAAGGTCGACGGCCGGATGGCGGCGACGAACACCGTCCCCAATGGCGCGTTCCGCGGGTTTGGCAGTCCACAAATGAACTTCGCCCACGAGTCGCAGATGGACCTGCTCTCCGACCGCTTACAGATCGACCGGCTGGAGATTCGGCTGCGGAACGCTCTCCAAATAGGGGATGAAACCGCCACCTGTCAGCGGCTGGAAGAGAGCGTCGGTCTGACAGAGACGCTCGAGCAGGCCGGTCAGACGGTCGATTGGGAAAACCGGCTGCGAAAGATAGAAGCGTTCAACGCGGATTCGCACAGTCGTCGCCGCGGCCTAGGAATCTCCACCGTCACCTACGGAGTCGGCCTCGGGGGGAAGGCCCCGTTCCTCGACAAAGCCGGGGCGTATATGAAGCTTGAAGCGGATGGCTCGATCACGATCGCCGTAGGAACAGTCGAGATGGGGCAGGGGTTGACGACCGCCCTCACCCAGATTGCAGCAGAAGCACTCTCTCTCTCTCCCGAGCGGATTCACCTTGCCCCGGTCGACAGCTCGCGCGTCCCCGACTCTGGACCGACCGTTGCTTCGCGAGGGACACTGATGAGCGGCCTGGCCATCATTGCCGCCGCAGAGAAACTGCAAGAGAGAGTCAGCAGCGCAGCCCGCGACCTGGATATCCCGAAAGAAGAGATCCCTTCTCGTTTGCCGGAGATCGCACGCGTATTCTTCATGCGCAATATCGATCCGGCCGTGGAAGGATGGGCGAGCGGAGAACCAGTCGACTGGGATCCCGAGAGCGGCCTGGGGAACGTTTACTTCGTCTACTCCTACGCAACGCACATCGCGCAAGTCGAAGTCGATCTCGTCACCGGCGAGGTCAATGTAGAAGAGTTCGTCGCAGTACACGATTCCGGGAAGATCGTCAATCGACGGCTCGCCGCCGGCCAGGTAGAGGGAGGGATCGCGCAAGGGCTGGGATACGCATTGATGGAGGAGATCCCGCGACAAGGAGGACGACTGTTGACTACCGGGCTGACCACCTACCGCATCCCCACGATTTGCGACATCCCTTTGCGCAGCGAAGTAAGTTTTGTCGAGGCAATCTGTTCGAAAGGCCCGTTCGGCGCCAAGGGGCTGGGCGAAGTCCCGCTGATGGCCGCCCATGTCGCCGTCTCCCGCGCAGTGGTACACGCGCTCGGACGACCGATCACCACCTATCCGTTCTCCCCAGAGAGGGTAAAGAAAGCCGTCACAATGCAGAAGAACAGCGAATAATCAATGTGGTCGTTCTCTGGGGCTCATTATGGTCTCGCAAACTAATACTATTTCTACTAGATTACGGTCATGGACAGGCACTTTATCGGCACAGAGCCATTTATTGAGTGCCTCTCCGAATCATTGAAGTTAAAGGAAGTCTCTTGATGCCAACGTTTAGTGATCGGTCGGCTGAGCCGATAAGCTGCTGTTAGGCGCCGATTGGAGAGATATACGAATAAGCAAGAACCGACAATTCCTAGTGGCGAATCTTAAGACTTTGTTAGAAAAAGTCATGACGTAGAATAAAGAAACCACCCCTCTTCGCCGAATAAGAACGAAGCTGGATCATTGTCAATTTAGATGGAGAAATATATGCCAGTGAACACGTGGACGCACCATCTTGAGGTTCCTCCGATGAACAATAATCTATATGAGTCCATCCATGCAATCGCTTCACCTGATCGCCATTCCGCGGCGCTCCATGACCGTGGGTCTGCGTGGTCGGCATGCGAAAGAGGGGCGTAAATTGGGATACTATATAGTGAAACTTGCAATCACGACAATGCTGATAGTGTTGATATCAGAGATAGCAAAGCGCAGTGCCTTTCTTGGCGCGATACTGGCATCAATACCATTGATCTCGGTATTGGCACTAGTTTGGCTTTACATAGGAACAAGAGACGCTTCAAAGGTTAGTGCTTTATCGTCAAGTATTTTTTGGCTTGTTTTACCGTCCTTGGCTTTGTTTATATCATTGCCAATATTGCTGAAACAAGGAATTGATTTTTATCTTAGTATCAGCATTGCTGTCGCGATAACTGTTGCATGCTATTGGCTAATGATTACCACATTGAACTTTTTAGGTGTAAAGCTTTAGATGCCTGATTACAAGGCACTGAGCAAGTATTCAGTAAACTCATATTGGCTTAAATGTGGTAGCCCTGGAACCACGGATTGCCACTGATAGACACGGAGCAAGGAACTTCACTCATCACTCATCACTCCGGCCTCTTGGCCGACACTCCAGCAATAATCCATGTGTTCATCCGTGGTTCTTTCCTCCCTCGGACACTGTTCAGGGATGATTTTGCTGAATACACACAGCAAGCTGCTGAGCTATGATCAAGATCGATCTAATGGATGAATTCCAGCATGCTCGATTTTATTATCGTGCACTATTCTCTCAACCGCGGCACGTTGTCGCCGCTCAAATCGCAGAGCAAAAGTGCAGTCAGAGGAGAGATGACGTGGCGCAGGGATCAACTTTGCCGTAATGCCGCTTGCCTTTACCAATTTTTCCATCTTAAGAGCAACATTCGTTGAATAGAAAAGTATCACATCGTTCATTTTGCACTTCTGGCGATCTCGGTTACCGCCATGATTGCCTGTTCGACATCATGCTCGGTGGTGTAGAGTCCTAAACTGAACCGGACGGTCCCTATTGGGAAAGTGCCGATTGTCTTGTGAGCCGCTGGCGCACAATGGAGACCGACGCGGCACATAATGTTGTAGTCCTCATCGAGCCGTAATCCGACT
>JAJOKK010000059.1 GCA_021129875.1 Candidatus Bipolaricaulota bacterium | reverse complement strand
AGATTTCTCCCTTCGGTCGAAATGACAATTCAGAGTTGACACGACACTAGGGTGGTTTTGGTATGGAAGTGCTACGTGCTCTCGGAGACGGGCTGTTGGAACGGATGTTCCGCCGCCGTACGAGAACGCGGTGGTCGTTGAATTCGGGTTGCGGGGCATTGCGTATGAGCAGCAAGCTCGTTTCAATGTGGTCTACAAGGCGGATACGAGTTTCCTATCAATCGCTCAACCACTCAATCACCCGATCATTCGATTTGTCGCGGTTTCATGAACGACCTTCCCGGCGCAGAGGACTGTGCGAACCGGGTTATGCCCGAAGAAGTACGGAATCTGCCGATAGCTGTCGAGGTCGAGGATTATCAGGTCGGCCCGTTTTCCCACCTCTAGTGAACCGACCTCCTCGGCGACCTCCAGTGCGCAGGCTGCATTCAGCGTCACCGCAGTGATCGCCTCCTCCACGGTGAGGCCCATCTTCATCACCGCGAGTCCGATGATCGTCCACAGCGAGTAGATGAGACAGGTCCCGGGGTTGAAGTCGCTCGCCAGGGCGACCGGGAGTCCCGCCTCGACCATCCGCCGCGCCGGGGCGTACGGGGCGTTAAGGGTGAATGCGGTCCCCGGGAGGAGGACCGGGATCACCCCAGCCTGCTTCAGGCGTGTAATCCCGCGGTCGCTCACCATGAGAAGGTGGTCTGCGGAGGTAGCTTCAAGCTCGGCGGCGAGTTCCGCACCACCTGTATCGGCTAGTTCATCGACGTGCAGCTTCAGCCGCAGACCGGCCCCGCGTGCGGCGCGGAGGACAGTGCGGGCTTCCTCGTTGGTGTAGAATCCGCGATCACAGAAGACATCACAGAACTGAGCGAGGCGGCGCCGGCGGACAGTGGGGATCATCTCGGTGATGATCTCGGTGATGTAGTCGTCGCGGCGCACGCCGGCGGGGAAGGAGTGCGCTCCGAGGAAGGTCGCAATTACCTGTAACGGCAGGCTCTTCCGCAGACGGCGGATCGCAAGGAGGAGTTTTATCTCACTCTCCAGACTCAATCCGTAACCGCTTTTGATCTCGACGGTCGTCGTCCCACAGGCGAGCATCCGGCGGAGGAAGCGAGTACCCCGTTCGACCAGAGTCTCCTCGTCCATCGCGGCTACAGCGCGCGCGCTCGACTGGATCCCTCCCTCGGTATAAGGCGCACCTTGCATCCGGGCGAGGAATTCCTCCTCCCGCGTCGCAGCGAAGAGAGCGTGGGTATGAGGATCGACCAGCCCTGGCAGGACGACCCCGCCGCCTGCATCGATCGTCAGGTCGATCTTCTCCCGATCGACCCGAGGTGCGATCGCGGTCACCTTCCCCTCGTCGATCCGCAGCTCGACCTGTTCGTAGACGGTAATATCCGTCATCCGCCCGCCTTCCACCGGGCCC
This sequence comes from Candidatus Bipolaricaulota bacterium, assembly GCA_021129875.1. Taxonomy (GTDB): domain Bacteria; phylum Bipolaricaulota; class Bipolaricaulia; order UBA7950; family UBA9294; genus JAJOKK01. Next base: position 6,417 of record JAJOKK010000059.1, on the reverse strand, counting down.
TGCCCTTGAGGGGTGACGAGCTGTCCTATTTTTGTGATAAGAGTATTCATGCCCGATCGAGTATAGTAAGCGAACGACGGGTTTGCAATAGGCGTGCCAAGCAGCATAACTTAAAGAGAAGATTGAGGATCGGTGAAGTGAATGATCGAACTGGACGGGAACAATCTGACGCTCGACCGGGCGCAACGGATCGTCTTTGCTGGGGAAGAGGTCACTGCAAGCAGGTGCGCGCGTGTGCGGGTCGAGCTTGCCCAACAGGCTGTGGAGCGGGTCGTTACGGCGGAAGTACCGATCTACGGGATCAACACTGGGTTCGGGCGGCTGAGCAACGAATCGATCCCCACCGATCGCCTGCAGGAGTTGCAGCGGAACATCATCCTCTCCCACGCTGTCGGGGTGGGGGACCTCATGCCTGAAGAGGGGGTACGGACGGTCCTCCTCTTCCGCATCAACTCGCTCCTTAAGGGGAACTCCGGCATCCGTTTCCAGACGATAGCCTATCTGATCGACCTCATGAACAAAGGGGTCTATCCGTGCATCCCCATGCAGGGATCGGTCGGCTCCTCCGGGGACCTTGCCCCACTCGCCCACCTTGCCCTCGTCCTGCTCGGGAAAGGCGAGGCAGTCCATGACGGAGAGAGGGTCGACGGCGAGCAGGCCCTTGCCCTGATCGATCGCCCCCCACTCACCCTTGCCCCGAAAGAAGGGCTCGCCCTGCTGAATGGGACGCAGTTCATGAGCGCGCTCGCCTTCCGCGTAGCGGTGCGCGGGCGGCGCCTGCTGGAGAATGCGATCGCAGCAGCGGCCCTCTCCCTGGAGGGGCTGCGCGCATTCACCGCCCCATTCGACGAGCGGCTGCACCAGGGTCGCCCTCACCCCGGCCAGGTGGAGATAGCCCGCCGGATCCGTGCCCTCCTGAATGGGAGCAGCCTCGTAGACAGCGCACAAGGGGACGTGCAGGATGCCTACAGCCTGCGCTGCATTCCGCAGGTCCTCGGCCCGGCGGTGGAAGCGCTCTCCTTTCTCGAGGAGAAGCTTAAGATTGAGATCAACGCAGCGACCGACAACCCGCTCATCTTTGCGAGCGATCCATCATCCAGCGGTGGTGTGTTGCCCGACGGAACAGCCGCTGCGGTCGTCTCTGGAGGGAACTTTCACGGGCAGATCCTCGGGTTGGCGCTGGAGACGGCCTCAATGGCCCTCGCCGAGGTGGGGAGCATCGCTGAGCGGCGGATCGACAAGCTCCTCACCAGTCCGAGCCGCGGCCTCCCGCTCTTTCTGGTGAAAGAGGGCGGGGTCAATTCCGGTCTGATGCTCGTTCAGTACACAGCCGCCGCACTGGTGAGCGAGAACAAGGTCTTGTGCCACCCCGCAATCGTCGATTCGATCCCCACCTCAGGCGGGAAAGAAGATCATAACAGCCTCGCCCCCATCTCCGGGCGTAAGGGGCTCAAGATCATCGATAACCTGGAGCAGATCGTGGCGATCGAGTACCTGTGCGCAGCGCAGGCGATCGATTTGCAGGGAGCGGGCGGGCTGGGGGAGGCGACGAGGAGGCTCCATGCGCGGGTCCGCGCGATCGCCGCCCCATTCGATCAGGACCGTTTCCTCGCCCCGGAGATGAACCGGCTGGCGAAGGCCGTCGGAGAAGGGGAGGTGGCAGATGGGATCGTTTAAATCCGGCCTCGTCGGGGTGTTGGGGCAGACGAACGTCGGCAAGTCGACGTTCTTGAACGCGGTGATCGGCGAGGAGCTATTGATCACCTCCCCAAAACCGCAGACGACCCGCAACCGCATTCGCTGCATCCACACGATTGACGAGGCGCAGATCGTCTTCGTCGACACCCCCGGCCTCCATCGTCGCCGTGACCGGTTGAGCCAGCAGATCCTCCGGGAGGCGTTCCGCTCCCTGCGCGGCCTCGACCTCCTTCTGTACATGGTCGAGCCGTGGGGAAGGGTGAGTGATTACGACCGAGACCTCTTTCCCAAGCTCGCCGAACGGGACTGTCCGATCTTCCTCTTGGTGAACAAGATCGACCTCGCCCGCAAGAACGCCCTTGCCGAGACGCTCCTCGCCTACGAAACCGCGATGGAGTTCGCCGAGCTGATCCCTTTCTCGGCCTACAAACGGCAGAACCTCGAAGAGGTGTTGCGCATGGTCATCACCTACCTCCCGGAAGGGGCGCCGATTTTCCCCGCCGACGTCAAGCTCGATCATTCCGAGGGATTCCTGATAAGTGAGATCATCCGCGAGGGGATCTTTCGCAGGACCTTCCAAGAAGTCCCTTACGCCAGCGCCGTTCGGGTCCGGTCGATCGACGAGCGCGCAGACGGGCTCCTGGAGATCGGAGCGGAGATTATAGTGGACAGTGAGTCCCACAAAGGTATAATAATCGGTAGAAAGGGGAGTATGATTAAACAGATCGGGACGAAGGCACGCATCAGAATCGAATCGATCCTCGGAGCGCGCGTCTTCCTCGAACTGACAGTGAAGGTTCGTAAAGGGTGGATCAAGGACGACCAAGAGATCGAACAGCTGACCGGTATAGGTTCTGACCGATAGAAGGTGGTAGCAGGTGGTGGACAAAGCGGTGGGACGGGTCCTCATAGTCGGAGACGACCGCAAGCTCCTCTCGTCGCTGCAACAGATACTTACAAACCTTTCGTGGCAGACAGTAGCGACCAGCGAGGATGAGACCCTTACCACAGCCCTGGTGTGGGCGGAGTTCGATCTGATAATCCTCGACAGTGCGTGCTCCGGCCCCGTCGGCAGCGAAACGATCGACCGGATGCGCAAGCTCGCCCCGCAGGCAGGGATCGCGGTCATCACTGATCCCGCGCGCAAGGAGAACGGACCTCACCAGTCGACCCCAGAAGCCGATTACTTCTTGAGGTGCCCGGTCGGTGACCGCCCGGGCGATGACCGGTCGGTCGAGATCGAGCAGCTGTGCGAGGTGCTCATCCGTGCCCGCGAGCATCGCCGGCTCTCAGTGTCCCTGGAAAAGGAACGATCGCACTACAGACAGCTGGTCGAAGATGTCCCGGTCGGGATAGGTGAGGTCGACGTTGAAAGCGGCGTATTCACCTATATCAACCGGTACCTGCTCGATCTCGGCGGCTACGCCAAAGAGGATGTAATCGGCCATCATGCAGGGGAGTTCGTCATTGCTGAAGAGAGAGAACGGTTCCTCACCCGTCTCTCCGCAAGGATAGACGGGTGGGTCGATGTCGCCGAGCCGAGATCCGTCTACACCTTCCACAAGAAGGACGGGGGGACGTTTAACGGGCTAGTCTTCAGCCGGTTGATCGAAACAGCTTCCGGCATGGTGGTCGAAGGGGTGGTGCGCGATGTCACTGCTGAGCAGCGGCTGGCGCGGTTGCAACAGACGGTCCTCTCGCTCGGGGAGGCGATCCTTGCTGAGGAGGATATCGACCGCATCCTCCAGCTCGTCCTCGACGGGATAACCGAACACGGGGGGTTCCGGCGGGCGGCCGTCTCGCTCTACGATCTCTCCGTCGCCGAGCCGCGCTCAGGGGTGGTGTACAAGATCCTCTCCTCTGGACTGACAGAAGAAGAGACTGCCTCTCTACGCTCGCGCAAAGGGATGTCGCCCAAAGAGCGTAGAATGGCGTTTACAGAGCAGTTCAGTCTGGGCGCGGCCTACTACATTCCCCACGATCGGATTCCGTGGAACCTTGAGCTGGGGCTCAGCGGGACCGTTGTTGTAGACGGGTGGCACAAGGATGACTTCCTCTTATTCCCTCTCAAAGGGGAGAAAGGGGTCATCGGGCATATATCGGTCGACGACCCGCTCGATCGGGCGGCCCCCACAGAGGACTCCCTCGCTTCGGTGGCGACCCTGGTCAACTTCGCCGCGCTCGCGGTGGAGCGCATCTACAAGCTGGGCCAGCTTCGAAAACAGAAGGATAGGCTGCACGACCTTTCCGAGTTCAGTCGCCAGCTGGCCCGCACCCCTACGGTCAAATCCTTGTGCTCGCTCGCTGCTGATCGTCTGCAGCGTGATATGGGTTATGATCTGTGTGCAATCTGGCTTAAAGACGGGGCAGAGATCTCTCTCGACGGGATCTCTATGCAGAGGGATCTTGCCGATGAAGCGGTCCCGGACCGGAAGACGCGCGTTCCGCTCACCGGGAAAGGGTTGGCAAGATGGGTTATTGAACATCAGGAACCGGCTATCGTCCCTGATGTGCAGAAGGACGGACGGTATAAGGAGTGGGTGAAGGCGACACGTTCAGAGGCCGCTGTCCCCATCCTCGAGAGGAAGGGTTCGCTCGGCTCGATCAGCGTGGAGAGCCGGAAGATCGCCGCGTTCGACGCGCAGGACCTCGAAATCCTCACTGCGTTTGCCGGTCAGCTCTCTGTGGCGCTCTCCAACCTCAGACGGCGAGAATCCCTCTCGCGGATCCACGTGCTCGGCCAGCGGCTCGCCGCAGCGACCGACGTCGATAGACTGGTCGATGGGACCATCGCCTTCCTCGCCGAACAGTTCGACTACCAACACAGCACCGTATTGCTGCGCGAGGGGGACGAGCTGGTGATTTGCGGGACCAAGAGGCCCGCCGGGCAGACAAACTTTTCTGTGGGTACCAGGCTCGGATTCCAAGATGGGGTCGTCGGTTGGGTCGCGGCCAACAAAGAGTGCGCACTGGTGGGTGATGTGGCGAGCGACCCGCGCTACATCGAGGGGTTCCCCGGGGTCAGCGCTGAGCTGGCCGTCCCGGTGATGATTGCGGGGAGGCTGCTCGGTGTCGTCGATGTAGAGAGCCTGCAGCCGGACTTCTTCGACGATGAGGATCGTCAGCTGCTCGAGGCGATCGCCGATGTGACCGCGATCGCCCTCTCCAACCTTGCGGCGCAAGACCAGCTGCGGGAGCAGGCGGTGCACGACCCGCTGACCAACCTCTACAACCGGTACTACTTCAACGAGGTGATCCGCTTCGAGATCGATCGTTCCGATCGGTACGGCCATCCGATATCGCTGATGATGCTCGACGTGGACGGGTTCCGTGCAGTGAACAACCGGTTGGGGCACATCAAGGGGGACGAGGTCCTTCGCGCGGTCGCGCGGACGATCGAGAGGAGCGTCCGCGCTGCGGACCGCGTGATCCGCTATGGCGGGGATGAGTTTCTCATCCTCATGCCTGAGACGGCTGGCGGGATTGATGAGGTTGTGCAGCGCCTGAAGGAGCGGATCGCGCAGCTGTCGCGAGACCTGCACCTAGGCGAACTCTCTATCGGTCTGAGCATCGGCCTGTGCACGCGCAAGCCGAATGACGAGCGTTCGATCGAGGGGATCTTGGAGGAGGCGGACAGGAGAATGTACGCTGACAAGCGCGCTGCTCACGTCGGCGCAAGTCACGGCTATCGATACTGATGGCGATCACTATTGAACGACTGACCTCCGCGCATGCGTTATCCCTCTGTGAACAGCTGCAACAGGAGATCTCCGGCGTCGTGGTCGCCCCCATCCCGCTCATGGTCGCTGTTCAGCGGAGCGGCGGATTGATCATTGGCGCGCGCGACGACACCTCTCCTGAACAAACGGAGCTGTGCGGCGTCCTGATCGACCTTGCCGGGCCGGAGAGACGGGCCCCTTCCTGCCGATGCCGACAGACAGTCTTTCACGGGGTGAAGAGAGAGATCCGCAACCGCGGTGTCGGCAGGGCACTGCGGCTTCACGAACGGAAGGAGGCTGGGAAGGAGGGAGTGTCGCTCATTACCTGGCCGATCGACCCTCTGCGAAGCCTGGAACTGCACATGGCATTCAACAAGCTTGCCGCGATCGCGACAACCTACGAGCGGAACCTGTACGGGGTGCGGCAAGACCCGCGCGACCGCGGTCTGGCAACAGACCGGTTGACGGTCGAGTGGTGGATCGATTCCCTGCGGGTGACAGAGGTGATCGACAAAGGACGCCTCCCTCACCACTTTCACCTCGGGCTGAATCAGATGGAAGTGGTGACAAAGACGAGACCGGCCGCAAACGGACTGCGTCGGCTGCTCAGTTTCGAGGAGTCTCCCACGAACCGGATCATTCTGGTCGAGATCCCGGTCGATCTCGATCGGATGAGGGAGGAAGACCTTCCGCTTGCGCGGGATTGGCGGTTGAAGACACGAGACATGTTTGAGCGGTTGCTCTCCGGCGGGTATACGATCACCGGGTTCATCCACGAAGCCGGACGCAGCTTCCACCTGCTGGAACGCGCGGAGAAGGGGACGATCTTAGAGCGCACCCCGGTGGAGTAAGCGACGGACGGCTTGGGACGGCTTTAGGTTTTGAGTTTTGGGTTTTGAGTTTTGGGTTAAAAGCATGAGAGCAAGAGATTTTAAGGATTAAGGGATTAAAGATCGAGCCCGACAGCAGCAAGATGCATCGAACCTTGAACCTCGAACCT
>JAJOKK010000149.1 GCA_021129875.1 Candidatus Bipolaricaulota bacterium | reverse complement strand
CCTTGCTTCGCAACCGGGATTGAAGACGAGCGGTGGAAAGGGTTTACGCAACAGGATCATACGTATTCAGCAAAACCACCCTTGAACCGCGTCCGAGGGAGGCAAGGACCACGAATAGAGACTGACACACACGGATTATTGCTGGCGTGACGGCGGAGTGACGGCGGTTCGTTGAGTTCGTTGAGTTTGTAGGGTTCGTTGAGTTCGTTGAGTTTGTAGGGTTCGTTGAGTTCGTTGAGTTTATAGGGTTCGTTGAGTTCGCAGCCCCATAGGAATACGATTTGAGATCTTTATTTTTAAGATTTTACGCTATCGCATGAATCGGGAAGCAGGGGCACACGAAGAGAGAGGTCACAACATCCCCTCGGACATCTGTTCTGTTGGATAAGGGTGAAAGATCTTGCACCCTACGGGTGAAGACAGGATGCGTTATTTGTCTGTTTTTATCCTGGGACTGTTTTTCGACCATGGCTTATGGGTCACGATCAAAATATCCTGTAATAAGAAGATCGGCTCCGATCTGTTCCACTTCAACCCTTTGAGGCCGGATTGCTTCGGCAATACGATCGACTCCGATTCCACCGATTGCGGGGATTGCAGTGCGTCCGCCAATAAGGATTGGAGCGATGAAGAGCGAGAGCTTGTCGATCAGACCGTTCTCGAGGAACGCGGCAGCGGTTTCGCCCCCCCCTTCGATGAGGAGCGAGTCGATCCCCTCCTCTCCAAGACGCTGAAGTAGCGCGTGCAAGTCGACAGCGTCCCCTTCTCCAGGGAGTCGCCACACGTCCGCCCCCTGGGAGTGAATTGATTTCGCCTTCTCCTCTGACATCGTTGCGGCGGTAATGATGGTGCGTCCGTCGTCGCGCAGAAGTTTCGCGGTAAGTGGAATCTGCCCACGGCCATCAAGAACGATGCGGATCGGATCTTTTCCGGAAACGTGGCGCACAGTCAATTGCGGATCATCAACGACCACCGTGCCTAGACCGACGAGGATAGCAGCGAATCGCCGGCGTAACCGGTGCGTCTCTATCCTCGACGCCTCTCCGGAGATCCACTGTGAATCACTAGTTCGCGTGGCAATCTTTCCATCGAGGCTTGTTGCGAGTTTCAGCTGAACAAACGGAATCTTGGTAGTGATAAACTTGAAAAAGATCTCGTTCATTTTTCTGGCATCCTGGTCGAGAATCCCGTTTGTGACCGCGATCCCCGCACAGTGCAACGCCGCGACCCCGGCCCCGTTAACGAGTGGATTGGGATCATGGCAGGCGATGACGACCCGGGCAATCCCTGCTTCGATGATCCTCTCGGTGCACGGCGGCCTCTTCCCGTGGTGCGCGCAGGGTTCGAGGGTGACGTAAAGCGTGGCCCCGCGGGCTGCGTCACCGGCCTGCTCCAGGGCGAAGACTTCCGCATGCGGGCCGCCGAACTCGCGGTGATAGCCTTGCCCGATAATCTCGTTCCCCGCAACCACAATCGCACCGACGAGCGGGTTGGGATTAACATCTCCCCCACCTTCGCGTGCCAGGTCAAGCGCGATGCGCATGAAGCGCTCGTCCTTTTTTGGGTTTGTTGGGTTTGTTGGGTTCATGGGGAGAGCAGTGTTGGGTTTTGGGTGTTGAGTTTTGGGTTAAAGGCTGGCCTTATTGAGGTGTTTGTTGGGTTCGTGGGGTTTGTTGGGTTCGCCTTGCTCACCCTCTCACCCTCTCAACTTCACCGCCCTGCCCGCATCGCTTTGCATTTTCCATTTTGCACTTTGCATTCTGCATTGAGCAGGCGGGTTCATTGAGTTCGTCCTGCCTTGCTCAACTTCTCAACCTCCCAACTTCTCAACTTCTCAACCTCACCGACTGCCCTGCTGCTGCGAGTAAGTCGCTCATCGCTGCGGCACGATCGTGGTGGTTAAAGATTGCCGAGCCGGCGACGATGAGGTCTGCTCCGGCATCGACTACGTCGCGGATGTTCTTCACACCGATCCCTCCATCGACCTCAATCGTAATCACTCGCTCGCCGATCTCCCGGCGCAGAAAGCGGATCCGTTCGAGCGCCTCCGGCATGAACGCTTGTCCGCCGAACCCTGGTTCCACACTCATTACGAGGATGAGATCGACCCGATCGAGATAGGGGAGGACCGTCTCGATTGGGGTCTTTGGACGGAGGGATATCCCGACCTCTGCGCCGGTCCGATGGATTGCCTCGATCGTATGGTCGAGGTCATCGGCCGATTCGATGTGGAAGGTGATGATATCCCCGGGGTGGATCTCGAATCGGGAGGCGTAGGCAAGCGGGTGGTCGATCATCAGGTGAATATCGAACGGTCGCGACAGCCCTTTCCGCAAGGAGTTCACCACCGGGGGGCCGATCGTTAGGTTGTCGACAAAATGGCCGTCCATCACATCGATATGGAAGTACGCGGCGAGCGGCTCGACCTCCCTTGCCTCGGCGCGTAAATCGCCGAAATCAGCGGACAGGAGTGATGGAGCGAGGTTCATCGTCGCCGGCTGAACGACAGGATCATCAGGAGTTGCAACGCTGCCATCGCTGCAGCAGCGACGTACGTCAGCGCGGCCGCGGACAGGACCTTTTTCACCGAGCCGAGTTCATCCTCGGTCACCAGGGCCATCTCCCGCAGGGTGACGACCGCTTTTCGGCTGGCATCAAACTCCACCGGCAGGGTGATCAAAGTGAACAGAACAGCGAGGGAGAAGGCGAAGATTCCGGCAGTGATGAACGTTGGATGGCGGAAGATCATCCCGGCGAAGAGGAGCGGGAACGCCAGTTGGGAGCCGAAATTGGCCAGTGGGACGATCGTCGTCCGCAAGGCAAGCGGTCGATAGCCACGCGCGTGCTGGATCGCATGTCCGGCCTCGTGCGCAGCGACCCCGACCGCTGCGATCGAGGTCGATTCCGGGGCGGAGAGACGAAGGACCTTATTGCGCGGGTCGTAGTGATCGGCAAGGGCTCGTTTGACCCCCTGAATCGTGACATCGTAGATCCCGGCTCGTTCCAGGATCTGTTTCGCGGTCTGCGCGGCGGTCGTCCTGCTCGCTATGCTCACCCGGGAATAGCGGGAGTAGGTGGATTTAACTCTGTACTGAGCGTAGATGGCAAGGCCCAACGCCGGCAAAAGGATCAAGAAACTCGGCCCCATTACGAAAGGCATAAACATCGATATCCCTCCTTCACTATCGTCGCAGTCCGGAAAGTATACGCCTTCGGAGAGAATCGAGCAAGGAACGGCGTGCGGCAAAGCGCAATAAAAGGATCGAACAAGCGGCGACCATCCCGCCGGAGAGGGCGGCCAACCAATCAAAGAAGCTCGCCGTGCGTATGGCGCTAAAGACCTGTTGCAGTTCGTTGATTCCGGGAAGTAGCGCGGCCAGAAGAAAGGCATATACCAGACGTCGCCGGCCGGTTAGCACCTTCCAGGAGAGGAAGAAGAATAAGTAAGCCTCTAAGAAGTGGAAGAGCTTATCTATGTTTGCAAGCTCGAAGAGCGGCTCTCCTGCGGGGATCGGACGGCGGGCCTGCCACATGCTCGCCCCAGCGTAGCAGATGAACAGGATGATCCACAACGCCCGTCTGATCGGCAACAGAACATCTCCTTTCCGGCTGAAGGAGAGGGCCTGTAAGCCGGATTCTGTCGAGGAGGGTCATTCAACTATGCGGCCTACCCGAAGACTTGGACGGGCCGTCCTTAAAGCGCCTTCCTACTTGGCCTTGCTCCGACCAGGGTTTACCGAGCCGGCCCGGTCGCCCGGACCGCTGGTGGTCTCTTACACCACCGTTTCACCCTTACCTGTGCCCGCTTGCAGCAGGCCATCGGCGGTCTATTCTCTGTGGCACTTTCCCGAGGTCGCCCCCGCTGGGATTTCCCCAGTGGTCTGCCCTGAGGAGTCCGGACTTTCCTCAGAGGAGATCGCGCAAAGTCGCCCTTGCGGCAGTCATCCCCCGCGGCCCCCCAGCCCTCTCCGGCAACAGTATATCCGATCCCTCCCCTGGTTAGAAGGCGTAGCGCCCAGGAAAGCTTGCCGGAACCCGACTCATTAACAGCCGCCGATGCCGCATCTACCGTCTTCTACAACCAGATCATCCCTAAACATGGACGTTGCCCCGTGAAAATCGGTTACGGTGAGGGTGACGACGAAATACCCAGCCTGATCGTAGGAATGGGTGACCTCTCTCCCGGTCGCGGTCGTCCCGTCGCCAAAGTCCCAGGTATAAGTTTTGATCTCATCGTTCGGATCGTACGAGCCGGAAGCATCGAACGTCACTGTAGCCCCAGTAACGGGATTGTCGTCGGACAGCGAGAAGCTCGCCACCGGCGGCGGGTTCGTCACCTCGATCATTATCCTCTCGGTGCTCATCTCCCCTCTGTCGTCGATAACGATCAGCCTGACGACATAGATGCCGGGGTAGGCGTAAGTATGGGTCACATCTACGCCACTCATCGGAGCGGCATCATGTGGGTCGTCAAAATCCCAGTGATGCTCCGCTATCGTCCCATCGTCGTGCGACGAGCGGGCATTGAACATGACCGTCAGCGGCGCCGGACCTTGTTGCGGTGTAGCGACGATCACCGCATCAGGGGGCTGATTCACCATACCGGGCACCAACTGTGTGCAGCCGGCGAGGAAGAACGTTGCCAGAACAATGAACAGGCAAAGAACGCGTTTCATGAATTACCTCCTTCACTAGGCCGGTTGCATGGCAGCCCGCCAACGACCTCAATCTCTTTGTAGGTGCTTGCTTCCCCTCCGTCGTTATCTGTCACGGTAAGGGTCACAGTAACGATGCGGCGCGTCCTTCCCTCCTTCGCTTTGAAACGGTGTGTGACCTTATCCCCGGTAGCTGTCCTACCATCGCCGAAATCCCACGTGTAGATTTCGATCGGCTCGTCGTCGGTCGATTCGCTAGCATCGAAAGTAATCGCCTCGCGCACTATGACGAAGTCCACATCCTCCCGCGAATGAGAGAAAGCGGCCGTCGGAAGTGGATTGAGCGCATGAACAACGAGCGGACTTGAATGGGAGTTTCCGTGTTCGTCGATCACGGTTAGCTGTACGAGGAAGGCACCGTTATCTTCAAAGGTATGCGAGACCATAACCCCGCTCCCTATGGCGTCATCGCCAAAATCCCAGTTATAGGAGACAATCTTTCCGTCAGGATCAAACGACAGGCTTCCATCGAAGCCAACGGTGAACGGAATCACCCCTTCTAGCATCGAGGCGCGAAAAAGTGCCCGTGGCGAACCCGGCCGCCCTCCAAAGCAGCCGGTAAGGGCGAGCACGACAAAGGCGAGCAGACCCAAGACAAGGGAGACCCTCAGCCGATGAAGCATCGTGGTTCTCATGACATCACTCCTTTCTCCCGTCACAGGGAGAGATCGATCTTTATTGTGAAGGTGAACTGGACGGTGATTCCGCTGAGGTCGACCGATTCGTCTTGACCATCCCCATCCAGATCCAAGGCCACGCCCTCTTCCGTGTTTGTCAGCTCATCGAACGTAAGGGAGCGGTAGAAGACCGAACTACCCACCGCAAACCAATCGGTGAGAGGTAAAGAGATGGTGAGCCCTCCCTCGAAGCCGAATGCCGAACCCGTATAGCGGCCTTTCCCCTCTGCTGGAGGTGCCCCTGCCAGCAGGTGGCCCTCCGGGATCTGGAAGGTGATTGCGCGTGTAAATCCAGAGAAGTAGTAGCCGACCCCCAGGTCAGCGAAGAGGCGGATCCCGGCGTCGAGGAACATATACCGCCCGCCAAGGATAATCCCGACACTGAAGCAGTCGAGCGCGATATTGATCTCCGAGTCCACCCCATCGAGCGTGAAAGTCCCTGCGGTCGCGGTTGAGGCGCGGAAGAACTCTAGTTTGCCGCCGATGGCGACCCGATCGTTGAACCAGAACTGCTGCCCGCCCTGGAAAGCGAATCCGCTCGAAAGGTTGTTCAGCAGTGGTGCCGTGCCGTCAATTAACGGGTCATTATTTAGATCAGTTAATATCCTATTGAACGGCTTGATGCTCTCGTTCAACTCGCCGAAGGAGGCTACAGAAGTCCCGATCCCCAGGTGAAACCCGAGCGTACCTGCACTCGCTGTGGTCACCCACAGGAGCAAGATTATAATTATTCCCACAGACGCTAGCCGATTCATTACATCCCCCTTTTCTATGGTATAGAGGTCAAGGAAGGGCGCGTCTCCTTACGGAGAGACCACCCTCACCACCCGGTATACCAATAAAGTAAGGGCTTGATTCCACAGGATGTAGGGCATTGATCCGTCACAGGGCGGATCTATATCTGTAAGAGAAGGGAGCTACGTCCCGTGCACAGCTGACCGCAGGGCGAAGAGCGCCACATCGATCTCAGCCTGCGTAACATCGAGGTGGGTGACCATCCGTATCAGATCCGGCCCGAGCGGGCTTGCCAAGACATTGCGCGCGCGCAACCGCTCCGATAGGATGATCGCATCGACCGGCGGATCGCCTGCAGCAACATTGGCGGCGCTGCAGTCGACTGAAAAGTAGACAAGGTTCGTTGCCGGGCCATCCGGTTGGGAGCAGGTGAGGCCGGGGATTGTGTCGATCCCGGAAGCGAGACGGCGAGCGTTCTCATGGTCCTCTGCCAGCCGATCGATATGCTGTTCCAGCGCGTAGATGCCGGCGGCGGCGATGATCCCAGCCTGCCGCATCCCTCCGCCGACGACCTTGCGCATCCTTCTCGCCTCGTCGATGAACGGGCGTGATCCGCACAGGACAGAGCCGACCGGGGCGCCTAACCCTTTAGAGAGACAGACCATCACCGAATCGACGCCCTGTGTGAGATCCGACGGGACTATGCCTGCGGCAACAGCGGCATTGAACAGCCGAGCGCCATCGAGGTGGACCGCCAGTCCGTGACGGTGTGCGATTGCGCACGCAGCAGTCAGGTAATCCAATCCGAGGATCTCCCCTCCGCAGCGGTTGTGCGTATTCTCCAGGCAGAGGAGGCGGCTTCTGGGGAAGTGGACATTATCGGCGCGGATCGCCCCCTCGATTGCAGCGAGCGCAATCGTCCCGTCTGGCTCGTTCTTCAGAAGATGGGGATGGACCCCGGCGAGCCCTGCGGCGGCCCCTCCCTCGTAGAGAAAGATATGGGAGCGGTCCCCAAGGATCATCTCATCCCCTCGCCCCGTATGGGTGAGGACGGCAACGATATTTGCCATCGTGCCGCTGGCCACGAACAAACCCGCCTCCATTCCGAGCAACTCGGCCATCATCCCTTGCAAGCGGTTCACCGTGGGATCCTCGCCATAGACATCGTCCCCCACAGGAGCGAGCGCCATTGCGCTGCGCATTCCCTTGGTCGGACCGGTGACCGTATCGCTGCGTAAATCTATAACCTTCATCTGCACCCTCCCTGAATTAGAGCATACCGGCAATCCTTATATTGGACAAATCGTTAAGCGGTCCGCAGTCCATGGTCCGTGGTCCGTAGTCCGTAGTCCATGGTCCGTAGTCCATGGTCCGTAGTCCGTGGTCCAGAGGCCGGAGTGATAAGTACTGAATGAAGAGTGGTATGCTCTATTCTGTGCACATCACAGGCTGTTGTATAAACTGCTTCTCCTTGTATGTTGCGAAGCAAGACCGGAGGTCCAACAGAAAGCGTTCACCGTCTCGGGGGGTGTAGTATCCGAAGAGGAACTTACTACACCCCCCGAGCGGTAAAATGCTTGAAATCGGGGTCCAACAGAAGCGTTCATGCGTGATCGGTTAAGCTCTCTATCGGCGCATTAAAACCTTCTGATTTTGGGGGATTCATCACACTTTCCGACTTTCGGGGTCGATTACCTGCGCCTTACCGCCGGTA
>JAJOKK010000023.1 GCA_021129875.1 Candidatus Bipolaricaulota bacterium | reverse complement strand
CCCACCATTCCCCGCAACGTCCTTCGGTTTAGCGCCATCTGCAAAACCTCCTTTGGAGATTTATCGCGATCCGTTCACACGTTTCCGCTTCTGATCACTACAGTATAATGTACAGCATTCTTCGCGGTTAATGCCAACGCGAAGTCTACCCGATATCAGCGGGCTGCCGAATCTTAAACGAGCAGGCAGGGCGGTCATGTGGTATTATTAAACCTTAACGGAGATTCAAGCGCACTGCTCTGCGATCTTGCGTATTATTGAGATGTGATGAGCGCAATCACGGAGATGCTGACTGATAAGGTCTGCTCGCAAGAAGGAGGAGGAAGATGTTCGTCAAGCAGTTTGAGATGGGCGGCGAGCGCAATTTTGGCTACCTCATCGCCGATCAGAGGACCAGGAAGGCGGTTGTGGTCGACCCTTCGTTTGAGCCGGAGAGGGTTGTCGCCTTTGCGCGCGAGAAGGGCTACAAGATTATCTATGTCCTCGTCACCCACGATCACCCCGATCATACGAACGGGAACGCCGCCATCGAACGGCTGACCGGGGTGCGCCCACTCCTCTACGGGGATACCGACAGACAGACCAGCGTTCGTGTGGAGGATGGGGCCTCCTTCCACGTCGGGGACCTTACGGTAAGGATCATCCACACGCCGGGACACACCAAGGATTCGATCTGCATCCAGGTCGGTGATGCGCTCTTCACCGGGGATACACTGTTCGTCGGCAAGGTGGGCGGGACCGGCTGCGATTCCGAGGCTCGGGCTGAGTACGACTCCTTGCATGAAAAGATCCTTGCCCTCCCCGACCGGACCAGGGTCTTCCCGGGACACAACTACGGAACCGCACTGGAGTCGACGATTGGTGTGGAACGGGAGACGAACCCTTTCCTTGTCCAACCGGACTTTGCCGCGTTCGTCGCTCTTAAACGCAACTGGCTCGCATACAAGGAAGAACACGGGATCGTATGAACCCCTGGTATATAGAGAGTTTTGGGCAAGAGTATCTCTCCCTCTACCCACACCGCGATCTGGCTGAGGCGCGGGCGGATGTTGATGCGCTGATCGATCTTATCGCCCCAGAAAAGGATGAGCCTCTCCTCGATCTGGCCTGTGGCGCAGGCCGCCACCTGCTTGCCCTGCATGCAGCAGGCTTCTCGCGCCTTGTCGGACTCGATCTCTCAGCAGATCTTCTTGCTGCGGCGGCGGAGCAGCTCAATGGCAGGGAAGGGGTCGAACTGGTACAAGCGGACATGCGCGAGATCCCGTATAAGGACCACTTCGCCACGGTCCTGTCCCTGTTCACCTCGTTCGGGTACTTTGAGGACGAAGCAGAGGATAGGAGCGTCCTCACTGAGGTCTACCGGGCGCTGAGGCCGGGAGGGGTCTTCCTGATCGATACACTTAATCGCGATTTCGTGATCGATCGCCTTGTCGCGAAGGAGGAGCGCTTCCTCAGCGGGCGGTCTCTGCAGATCGAACGTCGCTTGAGCGCGGACCGTCGTTATGTGGAGAAGCGGACGCGGGTGATCGAACCGGACGGTGAGGCACGGACTTTCCGCGAATCGGTGCGGATGTATACCGGGGATGACCTGGAGGGTATGCTGCAAAGCGCCCACTTTACGGACGTGCGGCGCTACGGGTCGCTTTGCTGCGAAGCACATTGTTCTACTAGCGGCCGGCTTATCATGGTTGCGAGGAAGGAGGAGCGCTGTGACGGGTTCCAAGGATAAGGGGTTGGATATGATCGAACGGATCGACGCAAAGCTCCTCTACCCACAGAACAAGTTCTACCTCGATTACATCGCCGGACGCGGGGCCGCGCCCTCATTCTTCACCCATCAGATCGACCGGTTTGCAGAGGCGGTCGATGCGCGAAGCAGGGTCGACTACCCGCGTGAGGCGGTATGCGATCGCCTCTATGAGTACAACGCCCGCATTGCATCGGACCCGACGGCGGTCTTGGCGAATATTGCAGATCTGCGCGAGAACGACACCCTATGTGTGATCAGCGGCCAACAGGTCGGCCTCCTTGGCGGGCCGGTCTACACGATCTATAAGATCATAACCACTATCCGTCTGGCCGCGTCGCTGCAGGAGCGTCTACGGATACGGGTCGTCCCCCTCTTTTGGCTCGCAGATGAGGACCATGACTTTACGGAGATCAACCTCGCGCGCTTCCTCAAAGAGGATGGAGAGGTGGGAACGGTCAGTTTCGAGTGGGAAGAGCGTGGCCGTCCGATCGCCGACCTTCCTATCACTGACGAGGTCCTTCGCGCATACCGCGCGTACATGGAGGCTCTCCCTCCATCCCCACACCACGCCCATGTCAGAGAGATCTTTGCCCCTGACCAGGCCGAGGATTACTCCACCTGGCACGCGCGTCTCTTCTCGCAGATCTTCTCCTCCCACGGGCTGATCGTCCTTACCCCCTCGCTCCTGCGCGAGCCGGGGCGCGACTTCCTCCGCAGTGCGCTGCAGCAGCGGGAGAGCATCCAGGATCACCTGATAGAGGCGGCCGAACGGTTACGCGTTGCAGGATACGAGCCCGCGCTCTCCCCGGAGCGGGCGGGAACGCTCTATACCGCAGATGCTGCCGGGCGCAGGATCCGGGTCATCGACCCTCTTTCGCACCTTGCAGCGGTGGAGGAGTATCCCGATCGTTACTCGCCTGATGCGGCCTTGCGGCCGCTCTTTGCCGATGCCCTCCTCCCGATCGCGGCGAGCGTCCTCGGCCCCGGCGAGATTGTATACCATGCGCTGTTGAAACCGCTCTATCCGCTCTTCTCAATCCCGCAACCGCTCCTGTTCCCACGGGCAAGCTACACCGTTCTCTCGCGTGCGGAGGCCAAGCTGATCGCCCGCTTTGGTATGAATGTCGGCGATCTCCTTTCCGAGGCGTTCACTGTGGAAGGGACCCTACGCTCCCTTGTCCCGCCCAACCTGCAAGAGCGCTTTGCCGTGGTACGCGCTGCGATAAGCGCGGATCTCGCCCCGCTTCGCCCTCTCGTCGCCGCTCTCGACCCGAACCTTGAGCGGTCGTGGAAAGGGGCGCACGCAACATCCTTGCACGCGCTTGACCGGCTGGAAGGACGTGCGCTGCGCGCTGGTCTGGCTCAGCACGGCCTCTCTTCCGGCGCCCTCCGGCGGTTGCGAAACATTATCCTTCCTCGTGGACGACCACAGGAGAGGGTCCTCCCGCTCCCCCACTTCATCAACAAGTACGGTCCCGGATTCATCGATCGACTCTTTGCCGCGGGGGAGCTTGACGACTTCTCCCATTCTGTGATCACTGGAGATGACAATGACTGATGCAGACGTGCTCGCCTTCGGAGCGCACCCGGATGATATCGAACTCGGCTGTGGGGGGACGCTCGCCAAGCTGATCGATGCCGGCCGGTCGGTCGTGCTCGTGGATATGACGCGCGGCGAACTCGGGACCAGAGGAACGGTGGAGATACGGCGGAGCGAGGCCGAAGCGGCCCGCGTGATCCTCGGGGCGGGGGCACGGGTGAACCTGGCCCTTCCCGACGGAGACCTCTCCCCGACCTTTGCGGCGAAGCGTGCTGTGGTCGAGGTAATCCGCCGTTTCAGGCCACAGTTGATCTTCGTCCCGCACCGCCGCGATCGCCATCCCGACCACATGCGGGCGAGCGAGATCGTCTACGAAGGCGCTTTCCTCGCCGGGCTTCCGCGCTACGAAACCGGACAGGCGAGCCATCGCCCGGAGCGGGTCCTCTATTACATGGGGTGGGCGGAGTTCACCCCGTTGTTCATCGTTGATATCAGCGCCCAGTTCGAGCGGAAGATGGAGGCGATCCGCGCGTACGGCTCGCAGTTTACATTGTCGGATCCTGCGTATCCGCCGACCAGCCTCACCGACCCGGCGACAGACCGGCTGATCCGTAGCCGGATGGCCTATTACGGAGCGTGCATCGGGAAGGAGTATGGGGAAGGGTTCCTTATTCGCGGGGTGTTGGAGATTGAGGATCCGCTTGACGCCCGCTTTTCATCGTTCAGAGGAGGATCATGCGTATAGGTATCTCTTGTTATCCGACACACGGCGGGAGCGGGGTCGTCGCCACCGAACTCGGGAAAC
Organism: Candidatus Bipolaricaulota bacterium; assembly: GCA_021129875.1. Taxonomy (GTDB): domain Bacteria; phylum Bipolaricaulota; class Bipolaricaulia; order UBA7950; family UBA9294; genus JAJOKK01. The sequence continues at coordinate 3,800 of JAJOKK010000023.1, read as the reverse complement.
ACCTGGCCGAGCGGGGGCATGAGGTGGCGTTCATCAGCTACGCGCTCCCGCTGCGATTGGGTGAACTCCCTCCGCGGGTCAGCTTCCATGAGGTCGAGATCGCCCGCTATCCCTTGCTGCAACAGTTCCCATACACCCTGGCCCTCGCCTCGAAGATGGCCGAGGTGGCGCGGATGAAGCGGTTGCAGGTCCTGCACGTGCACTATGCAATCCCGTTCGGAGCGGCGGCCCTGTTAGCAAAACAGATCACCGCCAACCTCGGACTAAAGGTGGTTACCACCCTGCACGGGACAGATATCACCCTTGTCGGGAACAACGCCTCGTTCAAGCCGGTGACCGCCCTGACGATTGAGAATTCCGACGCAGTGACCGCTGTATCGAAATTTCTCACCGATGAAACTGTACGTCAGTTTGAGATTGCCCGACCGATCGACACTGTTTACAACTTCATCGACCCTCAACGGTACAAAAGCGAGATCCCGCCATGCATCCCGCGCAAACACGCCCGGGAGCAGACCACTCTGATGCACATATCAAACTTCCGGTCGGTCAAGCGGATTTCTGATGTCCTCTTAATCTTCGCCCAGGTCGCTGCGCAATTGGACGTGCGGTTGATCATGGTCGGGGACGGGCCGGATGCCCCGGTGGCCGAGGAAATGGCAACCAAACTGGGGTTGCGCGACCGGGTCACCTTCCTCGGGGTGGTCGATCAGGTCTCTCCGATTCTGCAGGCCGCCGACCTTTTCCTCCTGCCGAGCGAGACGGAGAGTTTTGGGCTGGCCGCGCTCGAGGCGATGGCCAGCGGTGTCCCTGTCGTTGCAAGCGACGTCGGAGGGATCCCCGAGGTGGTCGAGCACGGGGTGTGCGGCTACCTCGCCCCGGTCGGGGATGTCGACCGGATGGCCGAGTATGCGATCGACATCCTGTCCGATTGCGAACGACGGAAAGCGTTCGCAATCGCGTCGCGCCGCCGTGCTGTCGGCACTTTCGACTATCAGAAGATCGTCCCGCAATACGAGGCAATCTACAAACGGGTGTTGGAGGAAGACCGTGCCGAGCATTCGAGACCGTAGCGCGCGTAACGTCTGCTCTCCGTCAGAGAGACCTGTAACCAGGCAGCCTGCTTTCTCCAGAGGCAGGAGATGGCCGATGTGAGGATTCCAAGCGCTGATGAAGAGCTTCTTGCCGACTGTGTTGTGCAGACATTTCGCTCCCACGGTCCCGGGGGGCAGAACGTCGATAAGCGGGAGACAGCGGTGCGCATCCGCCACTGCCCCACAGGGATCGTTGTCACTTGTCAGCGCGAGCGTAGCCAGCTTCAGAACAAACGTATCGCCCTGGAGCGACTGCGGCGGAAGCTGGAAGCGCTCTTGCAACCGGATCCCCCCCGTATCCCGACCACGGTTCCCCGGGGCGTGCGCAAGAGGCTCCTCGCCGACAAGAAGCGGCGCGGCGCGCAGAAGCGCCTACGAAAAAAGCCTGATATAGATGAAGAATAATCAGTCTCGCCTATTCTTTCGCCCAGCACTCAAACGGCGCTGGATTTTCGCATTCCGCGCGTTGCGATGAGTATGGTGGAGTGATCCGGCTTTTGCGACGTGCCTTGCCGCGGCGTTCGCGGCGTTCGCGACGGTCGTCGGCTAGCCGGATCGTTCGTAATAGCGGCCGCTCACCGCGAATCCGATCGCCGCGACAAGACCGATCCCTGCAATCGTACCCCAGAGAATGAGCGGTGTCATTGCGAACGCATCGAAGAGTAGCCCGCCGATGAATAATCCGGCCGACCAGCCGAACGCCTCGGATATCCCGAAGAACCCCATGTAGCGACCGATCTGTTCGTCCGCGGCCATCGCAGCCACAGTTGCGGTCGCGGTGGGGGAGAAGATGACCTCGCCGAGTGTGATTATGACCATCGACCCGAGAAGATAGACGAACGAGGGGACGAAACCGACACTGAAATAGCCGATTGCATAGAGCAAACTCCCAATAACAAGAGCACGTCGCCGCCCCAGCCGGGAGCTGAGGCGGGCGGCCGGCCATTGCAGCAGCACAACAACCAACCCGTTGAGCGTATACAGGAAACCAAGCTCCAGTTTGCTCAACCCCACAATCTCAGCAGCGAATACAGCAAGCGTACTGGCGAGCTGCCCCATCACCAGGAAGAGGAGGAAGGAGAAGAAGCAGAAGACGAGAAAGATGCGGTTCTTGCCGACGGAGAACAGCTGCTTTATCTTGAAACGGTGCTGGTTGGCGACGCGCAGCGACTCGGTTGTGAACCTGATGATTACTATAAGCCCGATCAGACTCACAACTGTGGTGAGGAGGAAGACCGAAGAGTAGGAGATCGTGACCAGGAACCCGCCAAGGGCTGGTCCGATCGCCCAACCAGCGTTCAACCCGATCCTCAGTAGCCCGAACGCCTCTATACGCCGTTCCGGGGCGACGACATCGGCGACCATCGCACTGATCGCAGGCTGGGTCAGCGCTCCGGCGAAGCGGATCGCCAGAAAGACGAGCCCGACGAGCAGATAGCCGGCGCGGATATGGATCACGTAGGCCATCAGCAGGAAGATAACCGTGCGCGCCGCCATCGTGAAGCAGATAAGGGGTTTGCGTCCGAACCGATCGGCGATCTCGCCGCCGATGATCCGTCCGAGAGCGCTTATAAGGGCGGCTGCGAGCATAATAATCCCGACTACGGTCATCGACACCCCCAGCTCTCGATGGAGGTAGAGGCTGACAAACGGCATCGCCGCACCAAACCCGATCGATACAAGCATCTGCACGAGAAAGAGCACCCACAGCCGACGGTCGTAACCAGCGATGAACCCGCGCATCCGCTCAATCGGAGCTACCCTCACCGTCACCGGATCAGCTGCCCAAAGCTCTGAACAAGAGGGGGAGGAAGAATGCCGGGAGAAGCGCCGGGAGAAGATCGCCTACCTTCAGATCGAGCAGATCGAGGAATTTCAATGCAAGCGCAATCAGGATCGCCCCCCCGACTGCGTCGAGTTCGATCAGCGATGGCGATTGGGCGAGGTTAGCGACCGCAGCAGGGGAGATGACCAGCCGCGCAAACAGGCTGATCCCTCCTTGATAGAGGATAACGACGAAGACGGAGAAGGCCACCCCCGGGCCGAGACCGGCGGCAAGGACAATAGAAGAGATTCCGTCCATCACCGCCTTCAGGCCGAGTAACTGCCATTCGCCGTACAGGCCGTCGCGCAGCGCCCCCAAGATCGACATCGGCCCGACACAGAAGAGGAGGCTTGCGGTGACAAACCCCTCTCCGAACGAGCCGTGGTCGGCAAGGCGTGGAAAGCACCGCTTCAAACCCTCCCCCAAGGAAGCGAGGCGGTCCTCAATACGAAGGGCGGTCCCCAACGCACCTCCAAGGAGGAGTGAGAGGAGGAGAACGAGGATATTCTCCGTGCTGATCGCCAGCTTCACTCCCATGACCAGGGTCGTTAACCCGATCACCGCAGTGATAAGCCGAGTCATCCGTTCTGATATGCGCCGTCCCCCGAAGTGGCCGATGCAGCTCCCCGCAAGTATCGTCCCCACATTGATCCACGTTCCGATCATGCCTCATATCCTATCCCGGCATCTACCGCCGCACAACCGTATGTATTCAGTAAAACCATCCCTGAACCGCGTCCGAGGGAGGCAAGGACTATGGAGATTAACACAGACGGATTATTGCTAGAGTGCCGGCCAAGAGGCCGGAGTGATGAGTGAAGAGTGATTTTCTCTATTCTGTGTCTATCAATGCCAATCCGTGGTTCGAGGCCTACCATATT
>JAJOKK010000197.1:2971-8105 GCA_021129875.1 Candidatus Bipolaricaulota bacterium | reverse complement strand
CTCCTCTCTCACTTCGGGATCGGACACCTCTTCTGGAAGGTGTACCGGGGTGAGCAAGCTAGCCGGTGAGGGAACGTTGGGGAGCTTGTCTTTTGACCTCTGATTACAGAGCTACCCGGAGACCGCTCAAGGAGCAGTAATTCTCATTACCGGCCTTTGGCTTTGCTTACGCAACGGGGTTAGTAGTAACGACTTTAGTTCTTGCAGCTGTGCAACCAGCGACTAAAGTCGCCACTACGAACCTACACAACGTGGTGATAACGCTAAAATGATAATCGCTGCCTGTTTGCATCACGACTGCGACAGGCAGGCAGCAGATAAGCGTCTACCGCGCAGAGAAGCTGGGCAGGAGTCCCGTTTTGCGATCACGTTTCACAGCGTTACGGGTATTGCTGCCGCTCGAAAGAAACCGCCCCGACAACGCAAGAAGCAGTACCGCATACAGGTTTTCTGCCGCATGCCTCTACTTCGCAACGGTGGAGCATCCGTAAGAAGAGCGCGCATTACGAAAACCCATTCATAAACATGCTGATCGCGGCGTAGAGGAGGACGGCCCCGAAGATCTGCCGTAGGCGTTTTTTTGGCAGGTGCTCCCCGATACGGGGGCCGATCTGGGCGCCGATTATCAGACCGAGGATCAGTGGGAGGGCCAGTTCGGGATGGAGGTTCCCCTGCATCCAGTGCTGGTGGGCGCCCATGACCGCGGCGGGGAACATGACGAACAGGCTGGTCCCGACTGCGGTGACGATATCGAGCCCCAAGAAGACAGCGAGAGCGGGGACCACCACCGTCCCCCCGCCGATTCCGAACAGGCCGGAGGCGGTCCCGGCGACCAGGCCGAGAACGGCTGTGAACACGTACAAACGGGCACCCTTCGCCTCTCCGTGAAGGGAGAGGGTGATCTCTTTCGGCCCCTTCCCGCGCAGCATCATCACTACTGGATAGAGGAGGAACGTGCCAAAGGCGATCGCTAGGATACGGCTATCGATGATCGTGGTCAGCCGCGCGCCGCACCACGCCCCAATGATCGTCGTCGGCATGAGCAACAGCCCAAGCCGAAAATCGATCGTCCGTCTCAGTGCATAGACAACGGAGCCTGACAGACTGGTGAAGATCACCCCGGCGATACTGGTGCCGATGGCTGCTTGCAGGGTCGGAACAAAATGCGCCATCAACAGAAGCGGGACCATGAAGATCCCGCCCCCCACCCCGAGCAGGCTTGCCAGGCCGCCGATTCCGATGGCAGCTAGAAAGAGCGTTATGAAGATACCGACATCCATCTACACCCGATCTCCTCCTTGTCTTTGGCTCTGTAACCGTTCGGTAAGTAGTGACCCAGCCCGCGCCCGATCAGTGGATAACCCGCCCGAACACCGGCACAACGATCGTGATAGCGCTCGCCGGGCACATCTCCTGACAGCAGTAGCAGCGGTCGTACCGGTAGATCGGAGGTGAGCTGCGGGGGGGGGAGCGGTTTTGGGTGTTGGGTTTTGAGTTTTGGGTTCACGGGGGGAAGCGGTTTTGGGTTTGTTGGGTTTATGGAGTTCATTGAGTTTGTTGGGAATACGGGCTTGGGTTGGGCGTTCTCTCATTGCTTCGGGCATGCTTTATCTCCCCGGGCGAACCAGCCGAATCCAGTTCGCAAAGGGACTCATCCGGCTCAATCCTTACTCCCCTCTAATCCGTAATCCCAGATCCCATCGTCTCTCTCCCGCTTTTTAACCCAAAACCCAACACTCAAAACCCAACACTGCTTTACGCTTCATGATGATGGGAGCAAAATTCACCTTTTGCCTTGCGCAGCAGGGCTGGATCGGTCAGCAGATCGATCGTGGTCATCGCCATTGCTTTGGCGGCGATGAGCATCACCTGCTCCCCGCGCTCCGATGCTGCTGCCGCGGCGAACTCGCGCGAGTGAGCGGCGATCTCTGCGGCGCAGATTTTGATGTAGGGATGGATTGCAGGTACGGCTTGCGATACGTCGCCCATGTCGGTCGATCCCATCGAGTTGTCTGTGGGAGGGTTGAGCGGCTCGCCCAGTATCTCTAGGTTGCGCACGAATGCGTCTCCTATGGCCTGGTTCGGTTTCATTGCCTGGTAGGAATGGCCGACCGTTTTGTAGGAGAGGGTCGCTCCGGTAGCGAGCGCTGCTCCTTCCGCGCACCGGCGAAGCTTTTCCAGCAGCTTGTCGCGATAATTGTTCTCTGCTGCACGCACGTAGAACAACGCCGCAGCGTGCTCGGGGACGATGTTCGGCTTGGCCCCGCCGTTGGTGATGATCCCATGAATCCGCGCTCCGTCCTTGATGTGCTGGCGCAACGCATTTATGCCGTTGAATGTCTGGATCACCGCATCAAGGGCGTTGATCCCTTTCTCCGGCGAGCCCGAGGAGTGGGAGGGCTTCCCGGTGAACGAGATCGCTACTTCGGTGATCGCCAGGCTCCCCCAGTCGACCACGGTGTGAGTAGATGGGTGGAACATCATCGCCGCATCGATCCCGTTGAACAGGCCTGCATCGACCATCATCACCTTCCCCCCTCCCCCCTCCTCGGCCGGGGTTCCGAAGAAGATCAACTTTCCAGGAAGATCGGCCTTGATCTCTACCAGCGAGAGGCTGGCACCAAGAGCGGCACCGGCGATCAGGTTGTGCCCGCAGGCGTGCCCGATCTCGGGGAGGGCGTCGTATTCGCCGATGATCGCCACTGTCGGTCCGGTGCTTATTGCCGGGTGCACCGCATAGATCGCTGTCTCCAGACCGGCGGCGCCAAGCTCGACGTTGAACCCGTCCGCCTCCAACTCTGTGGCAAGGAGCCGTGAGGCACGGACCTCTTCAAATTTAAGTTCGGGGTTCTCATGAATCTCTCGGCTCACTGCGCGCAGACGCCCGCCAAGCTCATCGACACGCGCACAGGCCTCCTCCTTCCACTCGTTCATCGATCCTCCTTGTTGTTACAGCTCGCTCTGTTAGGGTTAGCCACTCCTGCGGGACCTCGATTAAGGGTACGGCCAGAAACGGATAGTTGCAATCGCTAGTCGGTTTTCTTCAGCATATGGCGGTCGCGACGGGCGATCGTGATGGGCGAGTGCAGATGTGCCTATTGATCTTTATAGCACAGGGTTACGATATGTACAGGGAACTGCCTGCTTCAGTGGATCAGTGTTCCGACTGTCTTCCCCTGTGCGATTGCCTGCCACGCCCCTTCCTCTTCCAGGTCGAAGACGATGATCGGCAGGTTATGCTCCCGGCAGATTTGCACTGCGACGAGGTCCATCACCCCATAGCGGTGGGTGATGAATTCTTCGAAACTTACCTCGGGTAAAAGTCGGGGATCCCTTCCGGTAGAGGGGTCTTCGGTGAAGACCCCTGGGACGTTGGATCCCTTGACAAGGAGGGTGGCGCCGATCGATATCGCTCGTATGGCGGCAGCGGTGTCGGTTGTAACGAGAGGGTTTCCCGTTCCGCCGACAAAGATTACGATCTGCCCGTTTGCCAGAGCACGACGCGCCTTCTGCGGAGAGATCGGCTCGGTCAGTTCGGTCGACACTGCCGATTGCACGATCGCCTCCCGGCCGCTTCTTTCGATGTACGAGCGGAGGGCAAGGCCGTTCAATACGGTCGCCAGCATCCCCAGGGTGTCGGCTTCGATCCGATCGAGCCACGGGCTCTTGGCGCCGCGAATGATGTTCCCGCCACCGATTACGATCCCTAGTTCGATACTCCCAAGGGATGTAATCTGTTCAGTGATACGGCGGATCGATACGGGAGAGAAGGCCCCTTCCTCGCCCTTGAACGCCCCGCCGGAGAGTTTGAGGAGGAGGCGTGACGGGGCGCTCATTCAGTCCTGTTCACCGATTTCATAACGGACGAAACGTTTGATGGTGATGTTCTCACCGGTCTTTGAACGGAGATCTGCCAGAAGGTCCTCGATCGTGTGGGCCGGATCCTTGACGAACGTCTGCTTGAGCAGACAGGTCTCGGTATGGAACTTCTTTATCCGCCCTTCGACGATCTTGCCGATCATCTCGGCCGGTTTTCCTTCCTTCTCCATCTGTTTCCGGTAAATCTCCTTCTCTGTCTCTATCGTCTCTTCCGGGACGTCTTCCGGGATAATATACCGTGGTTTGTTAGCAGCGATATGCATGGCGACGTCAAGCATAAAACCACGGAAGTCATCGCTGTTCGCCGCAAAATCAGTGTTGCAGGCGACCTCAAGCAGAACACCGACCTTGCCGCTGTGATGAACGTAGGCTTCTACCCGGCCTTCGGTCGTCGCGCGCCCCGTATGAGAGAGGAGCGCCAGCCCTTCTTCGCGCAAGATCTTCTTCGCCCGCTCTATATCGCCTTCCGCCTTGGTGAGCGCGTTCTTGCAATCCATGATCCCTACACCGGTATCAGCACGCAAGGCTTTAACGTCTTCACTTCGTATCGTCATTTTCGGCTAGGTTCCTTCCTTCTTGTGGTCTTTTTCGTCCGTTTCGGCCGGCGCTTCTTCCGCCGTCTCCGCAACGATCTCTTCTACAGCTTTGTCGCTTTCCGATTGATTTTCGTCGGCTGCAACCGGCTCTTCCACGGCCGCCTCGTCCTCTCCCTGCGGTTTTGTCTCAGCGGCTGTTTCCACAGCGGCTGTTTCCACAGCGAGTTCCGGCTCAGAAGCTGCGTCTTCAACGACTACTTCTTCAGTGGTGACTGTCTCGTCAGCGGCTGTTTCTTCAGAAGTGACTACTGCTTCAGCGACCACTGCTTCAGTGGCGACTGTCGTTTCAGCGGCTGTTTCTGCAGAAGTGACTACTGCTTCAGCGACTACTTCTTCAGTGGCGACTGTCGTTTCAGCGGCTGTTTCTTCAGAAGTGACTACTGCTTCAGCGACCGCTTCTTCAGTAGCGACTGTCGTTTCAGCGGCTGTTTCTTCAGAAGTGACTACTGCTTCAGCGACCACTGCTTCAGTGGCGACTGTCGTTTCAGCGGCTGTTTCTGCAGAAGTGACTACTGCTTCAGCGACTACTTCTTCAGTGGCGACTGTCGTTTCAGCGGCTGTTTCTTCAGAAGTGACTACTGCTTCAGCGACCGCTTCTTCAGTAGCGACTGTCGTTTCAGCGGCTGTTTCTTCAGAAGTGACTACTGCTTCAGCGACCA
>JAJOKK010000197.1:0-2961 GCA_021129875.1 Candidatus Bipolaricaulota bacterium | reverse complement strand
GCGACTGTCGTTTCAGCGGCTGTTTCTTCAGAAGTGACTACTGCTTCAGCGACCACTGCTTCAGTGGCGACTGTCGTTTCAGCGGCTGTTTCTTCAGAAGCGACTGCTTCCTCAGCGGTGGCTTCTTCGGTCTGAGTGCCTTCGCGCCCTTCCAAGACTGCATCGGCAATGCGGGATGTGATCAGTTTGGTTGCCTTGATCGCATCGTCGTTTCCCGGGATAGGGAAATCGATCGGATCGGGATCACAGTTTGTGTCTACGATGGCAAGGACCGGTATCTTCAGGATCTTCGCCTCGCGAATGGCGTTTGTTTCCACGTCCGGGTCGATGACGTACAAAATATCGGGAACACGTTCCAGGTTGCGAAGCCCGTCCAGGTTGCGCTTGAGCTTCGCAAGGTCGCGGCGAAGCCGGCTCGCCTCTTTATTGGGAAAGTGATCGATCGAACCGTCCTCCATCAGCGTCTCAAGGTCCTTCATCCGCTTGATGCTCTGCTTGATCGTGGCGAAGTTGGTCAGTGTTCCACCGAGCCAACGGCGGTTGACGTAATGCGCTCCGCACCGTTTTGCCTCATCGACAATCGTCATCTGGACCTGTTTCTTCGTCCCCACAAAGAGGATTTCTTTCCCTTCTCCGACATTGTCCCGTACGAAGAAGTAGGCCTTCTTAAACAAGCCAACGGTCTGTTCCAGGTCGATAATATGAATCCCCTTGCGCTCGGTGAAGATATACCGAGCCATCTTGGGGTTCCACTTGCGCGTTTGGTGACCGAAATGCACACCGGTTTCCAGCAGTTCTTTCATTGTCAGAACTTCCACATCATCCTCCCAATAATGGATTGTTAGTTTGCAGAGTATAGCAAACCGGGAACGCTCCTTCAATACGGGGGGCATATGTGAGGCAGTGGCTTGCTTCGCGCTACAGGGCGCGGTTGGTTTGCGGGCACGGCTGCTGTATAATGACTTTGGAGGTAGCTGGGGGATGAGGGATCTGGAGTCTGTACAGACGCAAAACGGTCGTCTTCGCACCATGCCAAGGAATATCGAGGCCGAGCAGGTCATCCTCGGTGCGGCGATCCTCGAACCTGAGGGGACGATCCCTGTTCTCGTGGAGAAGCTGAAGCCCGAGTACTTCTATCACCGTGCACACCGCGTGATCTTCCGTACGATCCGTGAGCTCTTCGACCGCAGTGAGCCGGCGGATATCGTCTCCTTGGCCAACCGCCTTGCGGAGAAGGGCGAGATAGAGAAGGCGGGAGGGCGGATCTACCTGACCGAGCTTCTCGACCGGGTGACGACGACGGCAAGCCTGGACTATTACGCGGATATCGTGCGTAAAAAGGCGACCCTCCGTGCATTGATCGAGGCAGGGGGAAGGATCGCCGAGTTCGGGTACGATGAGGCAAAGGATACGGACGAGATCCTCGACAAAGCGGAATCGCTCATCTTTGATATCTCCCGTAGCGACACCACGGGTAGCTACTATCTCATCAACCATTTCCTCTACGAACATATCGATACGCTGGAGGAACTCCACCGCGATCCGAGCAAACATACAATCACCGGGTTCTCTACCGGGTTTCCAAAACTCGATGAGATGACCTCCGGGCTGCAACGATCGGATCTGATCGTCCTTGCCGGACGTCCGGGGACGGGGAAGACTAGCCTTGCTCTCGCTATGACTCGAAACGTGGCGATTCGCGAGAAGGCGACGGTAGGGATCTTCTCCCTGGAGATGACCAAGGAGCAACTCCTTGAGCGCCTCCTTTGCGGTGAAGCGAAAGTGAGCCTGCACCGGCTGCGCGGAGGGTACGTCCCTGCCGCCAAGTGGCGCGACATCGCCAATGCGGCGAGCAAGTTCCAGAAAGCGACGATCATCGTTGACGACGCTCCCGGGAGTTCCATCCTCGAGATCCGGGCCAAGGCACGGCGGATGGCCGCGCAGTACGGGTTGGATATGATCATCGTCGACTACCTGCAGCTGGTAGAAGGGTCGGTCCGCACCGACGTGCGAGAGCAAGAGATCGCGCATATCACCCGCTCGCTGAAGAAGCTCGCCCGCGAACTGAACATTCCGGTCATTGCTATCTCGCAGCTCAACCGGGCGGTAGAGCAGCGGGAGCGCGGGAAGAGATATCCGCGCCTCTCCGACCTGCGGGAGAGCGGAGCGATCGAACAGGATGCTGATCTGGTCGCCTTCATCTACCGTGCCGACTACTACGATGAACCTGCCGACGCCACGAAGAGCGGGCAGGCAGCGGGGAGCGAGGCTGAAATTGTCATCGCCAAACAGCGAAACGGCCCGCTGGGCATGGTTCCGGTCATCTTTCATAAGGCTTACGCCAGCTTCTATCCCCTCACCGCGGTCCGCGAGGACGGATCTTCCGCCTAAGCGGCGCTCCTTCTTCTCTGGCAGGAGGGTGGTGGCCCCCGTATAATCAGCCGCAGGCGCGAACAATCGCTTAATTACTAGGAGGGAGAATGGGATATCCGACGCAGTTTCGTTACACAGAGGAACACGAGTGGGTAGTTCTGGAGGATAGCCGGGCGACGGTGGGAATCACCGAGTACGCTCAGAGTGAACTCGGTGACATCGTCTTTGTCGAACTCCCAGCGGTGGGGACGCAGCTGAAGAAAGGGGATAACCTGTGTGTTGTCGAGTCGGTCAAGGCGGTGAGTGACATCTGCGCCCCTCTTGCCGGAGTGGTCGTCGAGGTGCACTCCGATCTTGAATCGGCCCCCGAAACGATCAATCAGGACCCGCACGGAGCCGGATGGCTCGTGGTCCTGGAGGTGGACGACCCTGCTGAGGCGGAGACCCTCCTCGATGCGGCCGGTTATGAGCAGCTGATCACTTAGCGGTTGCGATGCGCTATATTACCAAGACTGCGGCCGATCGTCGCGTGATACTCGCAACGATCGGCCTTGCGCATACTTTTTAGCAGAGAACGGGTGCTTACTC
>JAJOKK010000217.1:2463-8108 GCA_021129875.1 Candidatus Bipolaricaulota bacterium | reverse complement strand
TTCACCGTCTCGGGGGGTGTAGTAGCCGATTGGGGACTTACTACACCCCCCGAGCGGTAAAATGCTTAAACTTAGGGGTGGGCCTCCCTGCCTGGCTGGCAGACAGACGGCCTTGCTTCGCAACCGAGATTGAAGACGAGCGGTGGAAAGGGTTTGCGGCTACAGGCTGAATAAGTCTACGTTGCCTCCCCTGGACAAGGATCTCGCTCTGTCATATCATTGCGAAAACGGCCGCGAGCCGGTCTTACGGCGTTTTTTCGTCTTCCGTAGAGGAACACATGTAGCTCTTCACGAGCCGGTATCTAGTAGAAAAAAGGAGCCGATCTTTCATGCACCAGGATGTAGTGGTCCTCGCCGCTGTACGTACGGCGATCGGTGAGTTCGGAAAATCGCTTTGCCGGGTCGCGGCAGTAGACCTGGGGGCGGCAGTCCTCAGGGAAACCTTGCAGCGCGCCGGGGTTGAGCCTGCACAGGTTGATGAAGTCTATATGGGGAACGTGATCCAAGCCGGACTCGGGCAGTGCACAGCCCGCCAGGCTGCGCTCCGCGCCGGTCTGCCGGTGGAGACGCCGGCGCTCACCTTCAACCGGGTCTGTGCTTCCGGGCTGACAGCAGTGAACCTTGCCGCAACAGTGATCGCCGCCGGTCGGGCCGAGGTGATGCTCGCTGGGGGGATGGAGAACATGAGTCAGGGCCCGTACGCTGTGCAGCGCGCGCGCTGGGGGTGTCGGCTCGGTGATCAGAAGTTCGTCGATCTGACCGTGCACGACGGGCTGTGGGACGCGTTCAACGACTACCATATTGCCATCACCGCCGAGAACCTGGCAGAAAAATACGGGATCTCCCGCGAGGCACAGGACCGTTTTGCCCTGGACAGCCACCGTAAGGCCGTACAAGCGGTTGCACAGGGGCGGTTCATCGACGAGATAGTGGGGGTGGAGACGAAGGATGGCCTGTTCGCCGTTGATGAGCGCCCGCGGCCGGACACTTCGCTCGATAAGCTGGCGCAGCTGCCGACGGTCTTCAAGGCCGACGGTACAGTGACCGCGGGGAACGCTTCCGGGATCAACGACGGCGCCGCAGCACTGTTGCTCTCATCGAAGAAAAGGGCGAAGGAGCTGGGAATAGCCCCCCTGGCTCGGATAAGATCGTTCGCTGCCAGTGGAGTCGATCCGCAGTTCATGGGGATAGCCCCGGTTACAGCGATAAAGAGGGCGCTGGCGCAGGCGAACCTAAAACTGTCCGATATCGATCTTATCGAGAACAATGAAGCGTTCGCCGCGCAATCACTGGCGGTGATAAAGGAACTGTCCATAGACGAGGCGCTGCTGAACCCGAACGGGGGAGCGATTGCGCTCGGCCATCCGATCGGCGCTTCCGGCACGAGGATCCTTGTCACTCTCCTCCACGCGATGAAGGATCGAGATATCAGTCTTGGTCTGGCCGCACTCTGCGTCGGCGGCGGGCAGGGGGTGGCGACGATAGTGGAGCGTTGCGACGGCCTGTAGAGTCTGTGTGCGATCGCCTCTCGGTGAGGGGCGATCGATTCGACTACGATAACTGATTTGAGGTGATAGGTATGAAGCGAGGTTGTCCGTACGGAACCCACCGGGTGATTGAGCCGGCCGGCAGTTTGCCGCAAGCGGCGTGGAAGATCGATAATTCAACCGAGATCCGCTCTAATGAGATTCTCATCGATGTCGTCCGCCTGAACATTGATGCAGCGAGTTTTACGCAGATAAAACAGGAATCAGGGTGCGATCCTGAACAGACAGCACAGATAATCCTCGATACCGTGCAACAGAGAGGGAAGCATCACAATCCGACGACCGATTCAGGCGGGATGTTGATCGGTTCGGTGGCGCAGATCGGTGATGATCTTGCCGGTAAGATCGACCTTGCTCACGACGATCGCATCGCTACGCTCGTCTCGTTGACACTGACCCCGCTGGTCATCGACCAAATAAAGAAGATCAGGTTTGACGTTGACCAGGTGGAGATCGAGGGGAAGGCGGTCTTGTTCGAGAGCGGGATCTATGCCAAGCTGCCGTCTGATCTGCCGGAGGGCTTGGCCCTGGCGGTGCTCGATGTTGCCGGTGCTCTCCCGCAGACGGCGAAGCTGGTCTGCCCGGGCGACACGGTACTGGTCATCGGCGGGGGCGGCAAATCAGGGCTCCTCTGCCTGTACGAGGCGAGACGCCGCGCCGGACCGAGCGGAAGGGTGATCGCCCTTGCACGGAGTGATGCAAGCTACAACCGCGCATTGCAGACCGGTTGGGCCGATGTCGTGCTGCAGGGTGATGCTACCGAGCCGCTCGCCGTGATGGAGGCGGTGAAGTCGGCCACCGCCGGCATGCTAGCCGACCTGACGATCAACTGTGTGAATATCCCCGGCACGGAGATGGCGACGATCTTGTCGACCAAAGACGGCGGGATGATCTACTTCTTCAGCATGGCGACGAGCTTCACCGCCGCGGCGCTCGGCGCGGAAGGGGTGGGGAAGGATGTGACAATGCTGGTCGGAAACGGCTACACTGCAGATCATGCCGAGATCTCCCTGCACGCGTTGGCAGAGAGCGACCGGCTGCGCAAGCTGTTCACCGAACTCTACGGCTGAGCGGGATAGGGGGTAGGATGACGATCAGGTTCGAGGATATTGCGGAGGGTGCGCTGCAAGGAGCGAGCGAGCCCGAAAAATGGGACGACTGGCACTGGCAGCTGCGCAACAAGATAACCAAGCTCGACGAGTTGAAGCGGGCACTCGATCTGACTGCGGATGAGGTCGCCGGGGTGGAAGCGACGCTGACAAAATTTCGGATGGCTATCACCCCCTACTGGTTGTCGCTGATGGACCCGCACGATCCGCACTGTCCGATCAGGCGGCAGGCGATCCCTTCACAGTCTGAGTTGCATCAGGCAAGTTCCGATATGAGGGATCCTCTGCATGAGGATGTCGATTCGCCGGTCCCCCATCTGACACACCGCTATCCCGACCGGGTACTGTTCCTAATCACCGATCAGTGTGCAATGTACTGCCGCCACTGCACCAGGCGGCGGGTGGCCGGGGCGACCGACGCAGCGGTGCCGCAGAACGCGATCGATCGTGCGATTGCCTATATCGAAAAGACGACAGAGGTGCGCGATGTTCTGCTCTCCGGCGGGGATGCCCTCCTCGTCTCCGACGACCGGCTCGAACGGATCATCTCGCGTCTACGGGCGATCGATCATGTGGAGATCATCCGGCTGGGAACACGCGCGCCGGTTGTCCTACCACAGCGGGTAACGGACGACCTGTGCACGATGCTTAAGCGGTATCATCCGCTCTGGGTGAACGTGCAGTTCAATCATCCTAAGGAGATCACCCCTGCTTCCGCTGCCGCCTGCACCCGTCTCGCCGATGCGGGAATACCGGTGGGGAACCAGTCGGTCCTCTTGCGTGGAATAAATGATTCTCCCACGGTGATGCGCCGGCTTGTCCATGATCTGCTTAAGATCAGGGTCCGTCCGTACTACCTCTATCAGTGCGACCTATCGCAAGGGATCGAGCATTTCCGCACATCGGTCGGCAAGGGGTTGGAGATCATCGAGTCGCTGCGCGGGCATACCTCAGGGTTGGCTGTTCCTACCTACGTCCTTGATGCACCGGGAGGAGGGGGGAAGGTTCCGCTCGCTCCGCAGTACCTGCTGCTGCGCACCGAGAAGAAAGTGGTGGTGCGAAACTATGAGGGGGTGATATCGGTCTATGCCGAACCAGAGCCGGTACCACCAGACCTGGCAGTGCCTGATCCGGTATCATCGACGGAGCAGCAGCAGCGACAGCAGAGAGCAGAGGGCATCTACGCGCTCCTCTCAGGCGATAGGATCAGCTTGGAGCCGCATGACCTGAAACGGAAGAGGCGGGGCGGAGAGACTGGGTGATCGGGTCTATTGAATGTCTTAGGCTCTATTTGCGTTAGCTGTTGGCGGGTATGGGTCGACAGCCTCCTACCGCAGTTAGGAACCAAGTTTAAGGAGTCTGCTCGTTGGATGCCTTGTCTAACCAGCGATCACTTTACCGCAAAGACCGCGGAGAGTTCGCCGGGGTACAAAACCAAAGATCACGATGTTGTTTCCTCGGCGACCTCGGCGGTGAAAGCATTGACCCAATGCCATCATCGACAACAGCTAACAGTATATAGAGCCATATCTTAACAAGCAGGAGATTGAAGAATGGAAGACAGATCCCCTCAAAGGGCTGAAAAATCACAGATGCGAGTGCCTTGTCGATCGCTCAATGCCCCATCTTTGCAATCTTTACCTGCTTCGGTCGCGATCGTTGGGATGGCCAAGAACGCCGGCAAGACGACGACACTCAACGCGGTGGTTCAGACGGCTGTCGCGAAACGGACCGTCCTGGGGGTAACCTCGGCGGGCCGCGACGGCGAGGCAGTCGACGAAGTGACCGGGCTGAACAAACCATCCATCTGGGTGCCGGCAGGGACGCTCTTCGTCACTGCAACGCAGACGCGCGAACGTTGCTGCACGCATCGGGTGCTCCAGAATCTTGAGATCGGCACTGCAATGGGCAATCTTCTCCTTTGCAAGGCGATGGTCGACGGCGATGTGGAAGTGGCCGGGGCCGGCACGCAAAGCGCGGGTATCGCTTGTATCCGCTCCCTGCACGAACACGGAGCGCACCTGGCGTTGATCGACGGTGCCGCCGGAAGGATCTTCTCGTGCGCACCCAGCATTGCGCAGTCGACGATCCTCGCCACCGGCGCCGCCCTCTCTAACAACCTGGAGACAGTCGTCGAGCGGACAGCGCACTTCATCGACTTACTGGAGCTGGCCTCGCCGCCGGCGGAGATTCGGCCGATTGCGGAAGAGGTGCTGGCACAAGGAGGGTCGGCCTTTCTGGGGGAGAGTGGCGCTCTTTCCCTACTCACGCTCCCGACCATGCTGAACCGCGGCCATGATATCGCAAAACAAATGCGGGAAAAGCAGGCGACTACGCTCATAACATGCGGAGCGGTGACCGACTCACTAGTGGATGCGCTCTTGCAGAAGGTAAACGCGGTACGGATTATCATCCCTGATCTGACCCACATATTTATCGGCCGGATAATGACCCGGCGGCTCAGACGGGCCGGCGGCTCATTGCAAACATTGCACAGAGCGAGATTGCTCGCGGTTACGATCAATCCATGGTCGCCGTGGGGACAGGGATTCCCTCCAGACAGGTTCGCCGCGGAGATAGAACAGATCTCACCCGTACCTGTATACAACCTTAAGAACGGACAGGCGCTGCACGAGGCGCTGATAGGAGACAGAGAATGGGTAAACTGAACCTCGATCAGAAGACGATCGACCGGGCGCGAACTCTTGCAGAAGGGATCGCCGATCGCGTTCAAGCGGAGATAGAGCAATACACCACCGTTGCGGTGGAGCGAACCGTGGTTCGCCTGCTGGGGGTAGACGGGGTCGATGAGGACGGTGTCCCTTACCCGAATCTGCTCGTCGAGCGGATAAAAGAGACCGGCGGCCTTCCCGGCGGAGCTGCCGTATGGGTCGGCGCAGCAATGGCGAGCCGCGACCTCTCCGCACAGGAAGTCGCAGAACAGGCAGCAGCAGCGAGGGCCGGGCCGGACGTTCCGGCCGGGTCGGAC
>JAJOKK010000217.1:0-2363 GCA_021129875.1 Candidatus Bipolaricaulota bacterium | reverse complement strand
CGGACGTTCCGGCCGGGTCGGACATTCCGGACAGTTCAGAGTCCGACCATTCTGCAGAAACGCTCGCCCGCGGGCGGGCTATCGTCACCGCGATCGCCAACGAAGCCGTAGCCGCGATCGACGCGCGCCGTGCGGAGCGCGAGGAGATGATCGCCCGTCTAGGCGAAGGAGAGTGGCCGCTCCTGTACATCATCGTCGCCACCGGCAACATCTACGAAGATGTCGCACAAGCAGTAGCAGCAGCGCGGCAGGGAGCCGATATCGTCGCCGTCATCAGGAGCACCGCCCAGAGCCTGCTCGACTACGTCCCGTACGGAGCGACGACCGAAGGGTACGGGGGGACCTACGCCACGCAAGAGAATTTTCGCATCATGCGCGCAGCGCTCGACGAAGCAGGCGAAGAGATAGGCCGGTACATCCGTCTGGTCAACTACTGCTCCGGACTGTGCATGCCGGAGATCGCGGCGCTCGGCGCACTGGAACGGCTCGACATGATGCTGAACGACGCAATGTACGGAATTTTGTTTCGCGACATCAACATGCAGCGCACCTTTGTCGACCAGCACTTCTCGCGAATGATCAACGCACACGCCGGAATCATCATCAACACCGGAGAAGACAACTACCTTACCACAGCCGACGCCTATGAATCGGCGCATACCGTACTCACCTCCGACCTGATCAACGAGCAGCTGGCCTTCCGTGCCGGGCTGCGCACCTGGCAACTCGGGCTAGGACATGCATTCGAACTGAACCCGGATATGGAAGACGGACTTCTGTATGAGATCGCCCAAGCAGAGATGACCAGGCAAATCTTCCCGGACGCACCGCTCAAGTACATGCCGCCAACAAAGTACATGCCCGGGAACATCTTCAAAGGCTATCTGATGGATCACATGTTCAACCTAGCCGGGGTACTGACCGGGCAGGGGATACAACTCCTTGGCGTACCGGTCGAAGCGATCCACACCCCGTTCATGCACGATCGCTGGCTGGCGATCGAAAGCGCCAAGTACGCGTTCAACAACGCACGCAGCCTGCGCGATGAGATCAGCTATCGTCCGGGAGGAAAGATCGAGAAGAGGGCGCAACAAGTACTGCAAGAAGCGCTCGAACTGTTGGAGCAAGTGGCCGAGATGGGACTGACCGGAGCGATAGAACAGGGGATCTTCGCCGACATCAAACGGCGACGCGACGGCGGCAGGGGGAAAGTCGGGGTAGTGAAGCGGAGCGAGGACTACTTCAATCCGTTCTTCACCCTTATGCACGGCGAGTCCGCCGAGAAACCTTCGTAATCTTCGCGGTCGATCATTCACCCCCACGAAGACATGATAAGAAAAGGAGCGGTTTGAGATGGCAGGGATCGATCTTACCAGAGTAAGGGCCTATGGGGACACGCTCGATGACGGCTGGATGCAGCTGAGTTTTACGCTGCCGATCGCCATGGGCGAGAGGGCCAAACATGCAGCGAGTGAACTCGCCAGCAAGATGGGATTTGAGGACGTGGGAGTGACAGCGATGCATGCGATCGATCCTCAGTTCACCTTCTTTGTCATCTACGGACGCTGCCGCCATACAGTTGACGTCACCGCGATTGAGGTGGTCGAAGCACAGCTCGAGCGGATGGATTACTATGAGATCAACCGCTACATCGAGGAGAAGATCGGCCGCAAGCTGGTCGTTGTCGGGGCATGCACCGGGAGCGACGCGCACACCGTGGGGATCGATGCGATACTGAACATGAAAGGGTATTCAGGCGAGTATGGATTAGAGCGTTATCCCCAGTTTGAAGTGTACAATCTGGGAAGCCAGGTGGTGAACGAGGATCTAGTCGCACAGGCGATCGAGCTGAAAGCTGACACGATCCTCGTCTCGCAGATTGTCACCCAGAAGAACGTGCACATCGAAAACCTGACCGAACTGGCCGACCTTATTGAAGCAGAAGGGCTAAGAGACCGGGTGTTGTTGATCGTCGGCGGACCACGCATCTCGCATCGACTAGCGATCGAACTAGGATACGACGCCGGGTTCGGCCCGGGGACACTCCCCCCGGACGTCGGATCGTTCATCGCCACCGAAGTGGTGCGACGCAATCTCCAGTGACAACCAGTCGCCTCGGATGATCGGGCCATTGCAAGGCGAATAGAGGCATGGGGTATCGATGTTTGTTGTGCATGATAAGACAGGGGATCTATGAACAATACCCGTGCATCCGAACACCCATTCGGAAACTCTGAAGGGATCGGCCTGGAATTCAAGCAAGCGACAAACCGGCTGCCTTCGAATTTCTTCGAAACTCTATTACTGTTAGCCGCTGTCGATGATGGCATTGGGTAAATGCTTTCACCGCCGAGGTCGCCGAG